>JBGPRV010000094.1:0-5582 GCA_041489785.1 Dehalococcoidia bacterium
CCGAACCCGGCGAGGGGACTTATGTCTACAGCAATAACACGGTGGTTCCCCTTGTCACTGAGGCTGACACAGGCTACCAATTTGTAGGATGGACTGGCAATGTGGGCACTATTGGCAATGTCACTGCCGCCAACACCACTATCACCATGGATGGCTCTTACTACATCACTGCCAACTTTGGGTTGTGGCAGCCTGAACCCATGGTTTTATTGATGATATCCAGCACCGGAGGCGGCTCGGTAACCACCCCCGGTGAAGGGACATTCTTGTATCCTCTCGGTGCCGACGTCAGCCTTGTGGCTGAGACTGACGAAGGCGGCCAGTTTGTCAAATGGTCGGGCGATGTAGGCACCATTGCTAATGTCTATGCGGCCTTGACCACCATCACCATGGACAGCCCCTACTCCATCAGAGCCGATTTTAGTGGGGCTGGGGGGTGGTGCTTCATCGCCACCGCAGCCTATGGCACCCCAATGGCCGAGGAAATAGGAATTTTGCGTGAGTTTAGAGATGAATACTTGCTGACCAACACGGTGGGACGAGCCTTGATAGACATCTACTACAGGGTCAGCCCACCAATAGCCGAGTTCATAACTGAGCATCCCCGCCTGAAACCAATAGTGAGGGCTGGGCTGTTGTCTGCTGTGGCTATGAGCACAATAGCCGTCAATATTACTCCGGTCGAGAAGATGGCCATAGCAGGCTTGCTGGTGCTGGTTGCAGTGGCAGTGGCTATATGGGCAACGAGGCGGCGAAGCAGAGGTCCAGGCTACATCTGAGGGCTGAATTGCTCATTAGCTCGCAAGACTAGTTACAGTTAATTGCATAGATCATTGTAATTCTCATCTCCCTTAACAGCAGGGAGTTAGAGGGATGGGGAAAGTTCTCAGAATTAAACCTCACCTTAATCCTCTTCCGTCAAGGAAGAGGAGAAGCGCTTTTAAGAAAGTCCGTTTTTTGCTACAATTGAACGCCGAGCAATGGGCTACTATTTAGGCGTAGATATTGGCTCTGTCAATGCCAAGCTGGCGCTCATAGATGAGAATGGCAGGGTCGTTCAGTTTGATACCGAGAAGGTAACTTCCAGCCCCAGGGCTGCAGTCAGTTCACTTATCGCCAGGCTGGGCGAGGGGTTCAATCTCAAAGAGATTATCGCCGCCGGCGTATCTGGCTCTGGCAGGGCTGTTATCCCCAAAGAGCTTGGCTGGGCGGAATATAGCAGCTCACTGACGATTGCCTCCGGGCTGCTTCACCGTTACCCCGACGTTAAAACTATCATACAAATCGGCGGCCAGAGCACCCTGGTGATAGAGCTGGAAGATGGCTTGAAGAAGCCATGGAAGGTGGAATCCAATCCCCTCTGCGCTGCGGGCACGGGAAGATTTCTGGAACAACAGGCATACAGGATTGGCATCAGCATGGAGGACTTCGCCAACCTAGCCCTGAAATGTAAAGGCACTCCACCCCGGATAGCCGCCCGGTGCAGCGTCTTTGCCAAAACCGACCTCATCCACCTCCAGCAGAAGGGAGTCCCACTGGACGCCATGCTCTATGCACTCTGCGAAAGCGTGGCCCGGATGGTTGCCTCTCTGAAGAAAGGAACTTTCCAGGAGCCGGTCTATTTTGTGGGCGGCGTGGCTGCCAATCCTGCCGTGGCCAAATCCCTCAATGACATGATTTCTGCCAGGAATGGGCATCCCGTTGAGGTAATCATTCCTCCTAATTATCTTCATATGGAGTCTCTGGGTTCGGCATTACTTTCCATAGGGAAAACTTCCCAGGGCATTATGCTGTCAGGAACGGACGCCGAGCAGCGCCATTTTGAAATGCCCAAGCTGGAAATTGTCGCCGTTCAGGACGGTAAGGATGGTCAAAGGATAGAAGAACCATGCGTTGGCTACCTTGGTGTTGACGTGGGCTCCACCAGTACCAAGGCGGTGATAATGAATGAATCTGGCACACGATTGCTGGGGAAAAACTACCTGATGACTGCGGGAAGACCAGTTGAGGCTGTCAGGCAGGTCTTCAGGAACTTACTTCGGGAGGGCGCAGACAAGGTCCAGATAGCTGGCGTCGGCGTTACCGGCTCGGGCAGATATCTGGTCGGTGGCTTCATCGGGGCAGACCTGATTAAGAATGAGATAACGGCACAGACCAGAGCTGCCGCCGAGATAGACCCCGAAGCCGACATTATCGAGATCGGTGGGCAGGACTCCAAGCTGGTCATCAAGAGAAACGGCGTGGTCGTGGACTATCACATGAACAAAGCCTGTGCCGCGGGGACGGGAAGCTTCATTGATGAGCTGGCCGAGATGCTCGGCGTTTCCGTGACCAACGGTCAGTTTGCCGACCTGGCATTTGCTGCTCCCCATACCATTGAGCTGGGGACGAGATGTGCTGCGTTTATGGGGCAGGCGGTGGCCTCGGCACAGCAGGAAGGCGTGCCCCTGGAAATAATCACGGCCAGCCTGGCCAACTCCATAGCCAAGAACTATCTCTCCAAGGTGGTGGAGCACAGAAAGCTGGGCGACAAGATTATCCTCACGGGAGCAGTATTCTATAACAAGGCCGTAGTCTCTGCCTTCTATCAGCAGCTTGAAGGAAAAACACTGGCTGTGGCGGAGCACAAGGAGGTCAGCGGCGCCATGGGCGCAGCTCTCCTGGCCAAAGAGGCCATGGCCGGCCAGAAATCGAAGTTCAAGGGCTTTCAGGAGGTTGTGGATAGAGAGTGTAAGCTCACTACATTCGTGTGCAAAGGGTGCGACAACAACTGCACCATTACCCGGATGGAGATGCCCGGTGAAGAGTCTAGTTTCTATGGCAGCAGGTGCGACAAGTACGACGCCATAGCCAGCCACGCCAAGAGAGAGACCTTCTTTGATAAGCGGGAACAGTTGCTCTTTCGAGAGTACAAGAAGGATTCCGGCACAGGGCCTGCGGTGGGCATTCCCAGAGGACTTTTGGTGTATGACTATGCTCCGCTCATTATCGGGTTTCTCAATGCCCTCGACGCCAGGGTTGTCCTTTCCAGCCAGACCAACAACGCAATCATGGAGCAGGCCATTGAGTTAGGCTACACCGACAGTTGTTTCCCTCTCAAGCTTCTCCATGGACATGCGGCAATGCTTAAGGATGCGGATTATATCCTCTACCCCTGCGCCATTCGCCTGGGCAGAAAAGACGGAGATGCGAACCAGAAATACTCCTGTCCCTTAGTTCAAGCCTCTCCGTTCATAATACGCAATGTGCTTGACTTTGGGGAACGGCTGTTGATACCCATAATTGATTTCAGTCGGGGCGATGCCGATGTGATAAAGAACCTTGCGGATGTCGCCGTGAAGATGGGGTTCAGTAGAAAGAAAGGCCAGGAAGCAGCCCAGGCGGGCATTGAATCTCAGCGGAGGTTCGAGGCTGACCGGGCGGTGCTGGGCCGGGAACTATTGGAGCAACTGCGCCAAAGCGACCAGTTGGGCGTGGTCCTCTTCGCCAGGTCTTATATGTCGCAGGATGCCGGGGCCAATCTGGGCATAGCGGAGAAGCTCGCTCAGCTTGGGGTGGTGCCCATACCGCTGGACTTTTTGCCATTGGAGTCGGTGAATGCCAAGGATTACTCCGACCGTCCTTACTGGTTCTATGAGAACAAATATATAGCCGGCGCGGCTATAACTGCCTCAGACCCGCAGCTTTATGGGTTGTCGCTGACAAACTTTGGATGCGGCCCGAACTCCTTTATCCTCCACCTTGTAGAGGATATCATGGGGGGCAAGCCTCTGGGGCAGTTGGAAATAGACGAGCATGCCGCTGAGGCTGGTATTGTTACCCGCCTCGAAGCCTTCGTCGACACCATTCAGGGATTCGCACGTTCCACTAAGCCACGTGAAGTGTCACATAAAGATATCTATCGGAGAGCATTTCCGCCCGTCATTGATACCACGAAGACCTTTATTATTCCCAGGATGGCGCCGCACATTGAGCTTGTAGGTGCGCTTCTAGAGGGCAGCGGCTTCAGAGCAGTTGTGCTTCCTGAGGCCAATGAACGCAATCTATTTTATGCCGATAAGATAACATCGGGCGTGGAATGTTTGCCCTATCGGGTAACCCTGGGTGACTTTCTGAGGTTCTGTTACGAAGATGGCACCGACTTGAAAAATGTCGAGGCAGTTATGGCCGGGGCGTACGGTCCCTGCCGCTTTGGGAAATATGCCCTGGAACAAATCAAGATACTTAAGGAAGTGGGCTTTGACCTTCCCATACGGACCACTGTGTCGAACAATGCGTATCGGGATACAGAAATTAGTCCTCGTTTTGCCCGCCTTGCCTGGAAAGGCTGCGTGGCTATTGACTATCTCCAAAGGTTGCTCTGGCGCACTCGTCCTTATGAAAAGCGGCGGGGCTCGGCAGACGAACTGTTTGATGAATATCTCGGCAGAATTGTCGGTCGCGTCCGTAAGAAGGAAAGTTTCGATGATATCCTGCGCCGGGCTACTCCTGATTTCAAGTCTCTCATTGACCCTGAACTGCCCCGCAGACCTCTGGTGGGCATTAATGGCGAAATCTTTCTGCGCTCCAACAGATTTAGCAACCAGGACCTGGTCAGGGAGTGCGAAAAGGCTGGGCTGGAGGTCGTCGTTTCTTCCATGGGGGAATGGATTAAATATATCTTCTACCGGCATGTTGAGGATGCTATCAGGGATCGCAAATTCCTGAAGGCGCTGATTAGCTACGTGATAAACCGTGTCTGGGAGCATGACGAGCACATGGTAGTCAAACATTTCTCCGACTTGGTCGGAGTTGATGAGAGGGAGTCCTCGACGGGAGAGTTACTGGCGCAGACCAGCCGCTGGCTTTCCCCGAAATGCGGAAGCGAGGCAGTTCTCAGTATAGGTAGTGGAATCGAATGGATGGAGAATCTTGAGTTTGCTGGTGTGATATCGGTAATGCCCCATGGCTGTATGCCCGGTGGAATTGTGGCTGCCATGTCCGAGAAGTTCAGTGCCTTGTATCGCAAGCCCTGGATCAACCTCACCTATGACGGCTTTGTGGAAAGCACCAACCTTACGAAAATCAATAATTTTGCTGAGGTCATTAGATTTTGTAGCCAGGAAGGAAAGAAGGGCGCCTAATTTCTAGGGCGTTGATTTAAATCACAGGATGTTTTAATCTTTTAAAAATGATATACTAAAGGGACTATGGCTCGATCTTATGTTTACCAGTCACTGCGGGGCGTTGTGGAGCCTTTGTTGCTCTTTATTATAGGCGAATTACCCATATATGGCTATGAGATCGCCAGAGAACTGGAACGCAGGAGCGAAGGCTATTTTGATCTTACGGCAAGCACCCTTTACTCCGCATTACGCCGTTTGGAGAGCAGGGGACTTGTGTCAAGCTCGTGGCAACAAATTTCTAAGCAAAAGCGCCGATGTTATGAGTTGACCGAGAAGGGTCGTCAGATTCTGGCTGAAGAATTAGCTCAATGGCAGAAGTTTTTTGGGGCTACCGAGCGAATTATAGACAGCCAGTGAAGTGAAAATCCAAATCCTAGGGGCCCATTTAGCTGAGCTAAAAGGGGCACGGTTAACTTC
>JBGPRV010000095.1:0-5534 GCA_041489785.1 Dehalococcoidia bacterium
GAAGAGCTAATGCGTCTAATGACTGAGGCGGGATTTGACATGATATTTGTGGGCATCGAAAGCCCCAATGAAGAAAGTTTAGTCGAATGTAATAAATTGCCGAATAAAAATCGTGATTTGTTGGCCTCGGTTAAGAAGATGCAGAACCACGGTTTGCAGGTGCAGGGAGGATTTATTGTTGGGTTTGATAGTGACCCAATTTCCATCTTCAAAAGCCAGATCGATTTCATCCAAAAGAGTGGAATTGTTATGGCTATGGTTGGTGTGCTAATGGCTCCTCCAGGGACAAGGTTATACCAACGTCTGAAAAAGGAAAACCGTCTACTGCCAAAGGGCTCTGGTGATAACACAGATGGTTCAACCAATTTCATACCCAAAATGGGTCGGGAAACGCTTACCAGTGGCTATAAGCATGTTGTAGATACAATCTACGCCCCCAAGCAATACTATGAGCGTGTTAAAACCTTTCTGAGGGAGTATAGGCCTGGCAATAAAGGAAAATTCAAGCTTTCTCTTATCCATCTCATAGCATGGATAAGGTCCACGTGGGTTTTGGGGGTCCAGGAGAACGGGAGAATAGATTATTGGAAGTTGGTTGTCTGGACCTTGCTGAAAAAACCAAAAACTTTCCCTTTATCCATGACGCTTGCTGTTCAGGGATTCCATTTCCGCAAGGTTGCCGAGAAAGTACGTGTATCCCTAACTAGTGATATCCGCAGGTTGGAGCAGGTGGGCAAACATAATTAGCCCCAACTTAAAATCCTCATCAGATGTTCTCGCCTTGAAACATACCATGATAGCCTTGGGCTACCTCGCGGCTCAAAAAGAAGAAGACCATCTGAACAATTCGAGCGTTCCTGTGTAGCCGAAATCCCTGTGGATTGTAGACCACCATGAGAGACTGCGACCTACCCGAATAGCCAGCATCCCAAACTGCATTATGAATGCTGACCCCGCAGCGCAGAAGACTTGACCGGGGCATTGCCAGAGCCATTATGTTCTTGGGGAGATTAACCACTTCGTTGTATGTAACCAGGTAACAACCGGGCAACAGGTCTACACGTCCCAGACCGTCGAAAACGAGCGGAGAAGTAAGGGAAAGGGCTCTGATTTCAGTGCTGGGGCCCATGCTGCCCGGCGAAGAAAGCAAAGCTACTTCTTTGAGGGTCAAGTCTATGCCATTGGGTTGAACCTGCTGCTGGACATCACATAAGTTCTCCACCAGGGGAGGACTTGCCCCCAGCATCTTCAGGATATCTTCTCTGGAAAGGACGCCAAACATTTATTCACCAACAGATTAGGACGATGTAACTCAATGTATTGACGTTTAGTATAATCCGTGCTGAACTGCCAGGCAAGGCACTACGATATTTCCCATTATTAGTGACAAGGCTTTCTGCCTGGCCATGGCAAGCCAAATTTTCTCCCCCTTAACGGGAGTCCCGATTAAATCAGGAAAGGTGAGGGTGGTCAACTTTTTGCTAAGGTCTGAGATTTTCTCTATGATAGTTGCGTAAATCTTGTTAATATTAAGTACTGTCGCAATTCCCCGACTCTTGTCGGGGTTGATTACGAGTAAACTTTGAAAGTGGTAGCAATTGTTGGCATGGCCGGTGCGGGCAAGTCAGAGGTAGCCAGAGTATTTGAAGAACATGGCTTTAAGAAGGTACGGTTTGGGGATATTACGGACGAAGAGCTCAAGAACAGAGGACTGGAGTCAAATGAGGAAAATGAGCGCTATATTAGGCAGCAACTGAGGAAAAAACACGGGATGGCTGCTTACGCTAAATTGAACTTGCCCAGGATTGATAGCTCGTTGAAATCATCGAATGTTGTGGTAGATGGGCTTTACTCCTGGGAAGAGTATACTTTATTGAAGGAGCGCTATGGGGAAAGGCTCAGTGTGCTTGCGGTCTGGGCCTCGCCTGCTACCAGACATGCCAGGCTTGATCACAGAGCAAAACGGCCCTTAACGCTTGAGGAAGCGGCCAGTCGAGATAAATCCGAGATAGAGAATAGTAACAAAGGTGGGCCAATTGCCATGGCTGACTTTACCATAGTAAATGAAGCTTCCCTGGAGGAGTTGGAAAGGGAGACGGAACGAGTTTTATCCGTTTTGAAATGAAAAGAAAAACCAGGCCAGACATCGATGAATATTTCCTCAAAATAGCTTCCGTGGTGGCAGAGCGTTCCACTTGCCTGCGCCACCATGTAGGCGCTGTAGCAGTGAAGGACAAGCATATATTAGCCACCGGATACAATGGGGCTGCCGCCGGACTTAAAGATTGTCTGGAACTTGGCTGCCTCAGGGATGAACTGGGCATAGAATCTGGAACCAGACAAGAAATATGCCGTGGTATTCATGCCGAGCAGAATGTAATCATACAGGCTTCACTCCATGGAGTGAGCCTTGAGGGTGCCACGATTTATGTTACCCATTCACCATGCATACTCTGCGCTAAGATGCTGGTCAATGCCCAGATAAAGCGCTTCGTAACTTTTGGCAGCTACGCCGATGACTCCTTCACAGACCTGTTCCGAGAAGCCGGAATAGAGTTTGAGCTACATAAAAAACCGCCCACCGAGATAACCCACCTGCCCTGAAACGGAAGCTCTTTCTATAAAGATACCATTGTGGGAACCATCCCTTCCTAAACAAGGCGCTTCCCTTTGATTTCACCTCAGCCGCTTTTGCAGGATTAGCTTATCATCGCCGGGCGCATAAAAGTCAGGGATGCGGGCTACTATCTCGTAGCCATGACTAATGTGAAAATGCCTCGTTTTCTCATATGCTGGTGTGGATGATGTCTCAATGATGGATAGTCTCCCTTTAGCTCTCACGATCTCCTTTTCCGCGGACTCCGTGAGGGCGCTGCCTATCCCTCGGCCTTGTTTTTCTCGAGCGACAGCCTCCCAGTAGAGATCCCACGTCCCTTCAGTCAGTGGCGTGGACCCGTAGCAGATATAACCTGTTATAGTTGAGTCAACCTCAGCAACGAGGATCTGATAGCCTGAGCCGAATGGGTCATCAAGGTAGCAGTCGATTATTTCCTCAGCTACCACCACTTCAAAGGGTTTGAATTCTGGTGTGCCGCGCAGTATTTTTGTTATGTGGGGTTTGTCTTCGTGAGTCATAGGGCGAATATCGATTTTCATTGTCTTTCCCATCAAGAGCCAATTGTACAATTTTTTCAATGAATTGAGTATAGGTCATCCCGGCGGCTGCCGCCTGGCGTGCCGCGCCAGTTCCAGGAGAAATGTCGGGGTTGGGGTTCACCTCGATGACGTTTAGCTGTCCCTCCTGATCCAGCCGCAGGTCTACTCTGGCATAGCCCCGGCAGCCAAACAGTCTGTAAACCGTTGTTATTGTTTCAGCAATGCGTTGCTGCTCTTCAGCCTCGATCTTAGCCGGGCAGACTGGCTTTGTGCCTTCAAAGTAAGGGCTATCAGGCTTCCATTTGGCGTCAAAGGTAAGAACCTCCGGCATTCCGGGGGGTAGAGAATAGACAATTTCCGACACGGGTAAGACAGTGAATTCAGAGTTACCCATAACAGTGGCGTTAAACTCACGACCAGTGAGGAACTTTTCAACGATGACATTGCCACCATAAGAGTCGCTTATCACGCTAACCTGTCTTTCCAGAGCCCAAAAGTCATGAACCACGCTCTCCGCGGACAGGCCGTTACTGGCATCCTCACAACAAGGCTTCACAATACAGGGATAGTCTAGCTGGAACGTTTTTATGGTCTTAGGATTCAGTAGCTGAAAGTCCGGCGTCTTGATTCCGGCAGCTTGGAGAATTAGCTTTGTCTTAGCCTTATCGAGAGCCAGCCTTAGCACTGGTCCGGGACAGCCAGTAAATAGAATACCCATTTTCGACAAGATTGGTGGTACTACTTCTTCAGTCTCAGGGTAGCCACAGAAGCCCTCGAAAAGGTTGAAAACCAAGTCCGTATTGAGGTTTTTCAGCTCCCTCTCAGCTCGCTCAAGTGGCGGCGCTAGAGGAACCAGGGTGACATCAAAGTCAAGTTCAAGCAAAGCCCGATGCACCGCCTCCACTGCCTCAAGCACACTGAGCACCGCCTTTTCTTCACCGACCGCGTTATAACGTGACTGCTGTGGTTCGTTGTAGACGATGGCTACACGCATACGCATTGTGAATATCTCTCTAGCGCAGCATTAAGCACAGCGCTTATCAGCTGTCTATGACTCCAGCCCATCTTTTTTGCCATAATGACCAGGTCGCTGTGGGTACCCAGTCCAGGCAGAGGGTTTATTTCCAGAAAGTAGGGCACTCCCGCTGTGCTGATCCGGAAGTCCAGCCGGGCGAGGTCACGGCACCCCAGAGCCTTGAATGCCCTGAGGCTGGAAATTTGTATACGTTGCAGTACCTTCTCCTCAAGACCAGCAGGGCACTCATAGTCAACCAACTCCAGGTAATTGCGTTTTACCTCAAGGGTATAGAGGAAATAATTGCCCTTTTGTTTTGGAAGTATGCGCATCATACCCAGGACATTGGGAGGGGAGTTGCCTATGATTCCCACGGTGACCTCATCACCCAAGATAACCTCCTCCACCATTGCTGGTTGCTGGTATTTCTCCAGTAAGCTCTCTACTACCTCAATGGCCTGTTTCGCGTCTTCCACCACTGAAGTGAGACGAATCCCCTTGCTTGAGCCTTCGTATGCGGGCTTGACGATAGCCGGGAAAGGAAAATCACAGCTGTCTATCTGACGAATCTCTTGTCTATTAGCGATTACACGCCACTTCGGGGTGCTTACTCCTTCTGATGCGACCAGCTTTTTGGTCAGAGGTTTGTCCAGACATATGGCAAGACACTGTGGGTCTGAACCGGAATAGGGTATATCCAACATCTCGAGGATTGAAGGCACCTGAGCTTCCCGGCTGCGGTAGGTACCTCGCCCTTCGGCGATGTTGAAGATGAAGTCTACCTTATCGTGAAGAATCTTGCCCAAAAACTCCCTGCCACCACCAAGCATGGTTACTGTGTGCCCCGCAGCCCCAAGAGCCGCAACTATCAGCTCCACGGTTTCCGAAGAGTCATATTCCTCAAAAGCGTCATCACAGCTAGCTTGCTGTGGCGCTATTGTTTCCTTAAGGTCGTATGACAAGCCTATCCGCATTTGGAACTCCTGCTAACCCACATTGGCGGTCGCTTCTTGAGGCAGGCTTGCACTCGCACTACCGGCTGGACATAGCACCTCAGCAGGCGGTTCAGGGCGTGCTAGGGTTGTGGGGTTTCGATAATGGAAAACACGTTCCTCGTAATTCCGCAGCACTAGTTCACCTTCAGTCTGTGCCAGGATGTAGTTTGGTTGGAGGGGGACCTTGCCACCGCCTTGGGGCAGGTCTATCACGAAGGTCGGAATAGCCAGTCCTGAGGTGTGCCCGCGCATTCCCTCAATTATCTTTATGCCCGCCTCTACAGGTGTACGCAGGTGCTCAGTGCCCTGTACCTCGTCACACTGAAAGAGATAGTAAGGACGTACCTTTATTTTGAGCAGTCCGTGGC
>JBGPRV010000096.1:0-5510 GCA_041489785.1 Dehalococcoidia bacterium
GGGTTTACCTTGAGTAATGAACCAAGAAAGGCTTGCGCTTTGCCGATGCGCCCGCCGCGTTCCAGGTATTCAAGGGTATCAAAGGCAGCATGCATATCTACCCGGTGCATGGCGTGACGGGCCACATCCAGCACTTCATCAAGGCTAGCCCCAGCTTGAGCTGCTTTGGCAGCAGCAATTGTTATGAAACCCTGTGCCATAACCGCCCATTGCGAGTCCAGGACCTCGACACGACATCGTTTCTTCATTAACCCTGCAGCTTGTAACGCCACCTGATAGGTGGCACTGAGCTTGGAAGCTAAAGTGATAACCACGATCTCGTTTGTTTTTTCGGCAAGTTTATCGTAGGCATCGGCAAAAGCCGCTGGTGGCGGCACAGATGTCGCAGGCAAAACCTTGCTGGTCCTTAGCTTTCCATAGAACTGGTCAGGACTCAGGTCGAGACCATCGCGGTAGAGGTCTGTGCCAAAGCGGACAACCAGCGGAACCACGATAATCCCAAACTCCTCAGCTACCTGAGAAGGCAGATCAGCCACACTATCAGTCACAATAGCTATATTAGGCACGAATATTATCCTCTCCCCCACCAAACAACCCAACTAATATCATTTTGCGACCACACGGGACTGGAATAGTTGGGGGCGTCTGTAGATATGATGCTGCTTGCTCATAAGCCGCACGAGGAAATGACACCACAGCGGGGCGGGCTACCAGGGCGAGAAGAGCCATTAGTCCAGCTACGATATCATCTCCAGTCAGTTAGTTCGGCCTTTATCAACATGCTTCCCAATGCCACTAACCATAGCGAAAAGGCGATTCCCACGCCTAAAATACACAAGCCTAACGTATCCTGCTGCTGGATATCTCCTATGACCATTCTGGACAATAAATAAAGAAGACCAATTCCAGCCGCTGCTAGCAAAGAGTGTGCCACTATACGCCATCCTTTTCGTGTTAGAAGCTTGTTTATTATCATCGCTCCCTCCTTGCCCTTCTGTAGATATTATACTCCAGCGAAAGCATCGTGAAAATAGACACCTTGGTCGCCATCCATACCGTACCCTTATCGCTGAAGGTGATAGTGCCGAAGATTGCGCCGGCTAACTTATTTAGCCCGCTAACCTGCTCTTCAAATTTGTAAAGGTTTTAGAGCAAAGGAGCTGGAGGGAACAGATATAAAAAGCGCCAGCAGTGAAAAGCTAGCGCTTCTAAATTTCCTGGTGGAGGCGGGGGAGAGTTGAACTCCCCGTCCAAAAGAAGGTTGCCAGAATATCCTACAAGCTTAGTCAGCTCCTTTTATCTCATCTAGCTTTCATCTGCTGACCGAGTCCAGCCAGACCAGCCAATACCTCTTAGCCAACCCTTATCGGCATCAGGATTGGAGCGCCTCGATTTTTCTGACACCCAATCCCAAGCTTCGAGGAGAGCTCGGGTTAGATTGAACCGTTAAGCGTAAACAGGTTCAGCAGTTGTTTTTTGCCACCTGTTTTATGAGGTTAGTGGCACCTCAGCCTGCAATTCTGTAGGCCCTCCCCTGTCGAACCCACGCGCCCCCCTGTTTCAGCCTACTTCCCCATCACCTCCTTCTATACTTCAGCGCCCGCTCTACTTCCCTTGCTGTGTCCCGACGGGCAATAGCTTCCCTTTTATCGTAAGCTTTCTTCCCTTTGGCCACCCCAAGCTCCAACTTAGCCACCCCATGTTTAATATACAGCTTAAGGGGCACTAAAGTCAAACCCTTCTGCACTACCTTGCCGGCAAGGATGTCAATCTCCTTTCTATGCAGAAGAAGCTTGCGAGGTCTGACAGGTTCATGGGTGTTATAGCTGGCAGCATCATAGGAAGCAATGTGGCTATTATAGAGCCACAGCTCGCCATTTTCCGGCTTGGCATAGGCATCACTTAGATTTACCTTGCCTTCCCTGATGGATTTAATCTCGGAACCCTTGAGGACGATTCCTGCCTCAATGCTCTCCTGAATATGATAGTCGTGGTAAGCTTTGCGATTAACGGTTACCACGCTGGAACCTTTTGCCATACGGCAATTTTAGCACCGGGACATAGGACGAGCAATTTACGGTACACTGCCTGATAAAGTCGGCGCTGTTCCAGAGATTGCCACGCACCTTTCAAGTGCTCGCAATGACAAAAGGTGAAGGACTAACAACGAAGATTCGAGTTGCTAAACGACTGCAGTTACTACTATTTTTTCTCCAGTCCTTTTTCCTTGACAAATGCCTTTGTGCGCTTACCTACCTCATCAGCTTTACTGAGTAGGTAGACCATGCCACCCAAGCACACAAGGAAAATGCCAACCCCAATAGGTCCCGTCCAATATAAGACTAGCCACATATCCATTGCTCCTCCTTTAATTGAACATTTAGTTTTACTACCAGATTGTATGTGCAGACTTATAGCGAAGTCAATAGGGGGCGCCATCAAAACCCATTTCGCAAAAGACGAATTTACTAGAAGGAGTGGCTGTTTTAAAATATACTGGAGGGAAGGGGATTTCATTGTAGAATATTATGTAGAATGCTATTTATTGAGAAAGGAGCTATGCCATGAGCCGTGTCGATAGATTTTACTTATCCGTAACTGCTTTTCTGGTTATCGCCGCAATAGCTGGCGGCGTCATGCTGGCAGTGCAGCACAGCAGAAGCCAGCCTGTGGAAATCGTTCTATCTCAAACCGTGCCTCCAGAGCAAAGCGGGGAGCTTTACATCGGCGGCGCTGTGGCTAACCCCGGCATCTATCCCTGGCAAGAAGGTGACACCATACAGGCTCTTCTTTTGGATACCGGAGTGGAACCCGATGCCGACCTCAGCCATATCGAGATTTATGTTCCACGGGAAGGCGAAGAACAATCTTCCCAGAAGATAGACATCAACCGAGCCGAACCCTGGCTTCTCGAAGCCCTGCCGGGCATAGGTGAGGTTACAGCCCAGGCTATCGTGGATTACCGCGATGAGAACGGCTCATTTAAGCGCATTGAGGACTTGTTACAAGTCAAAGGCATCGGCGAAGGGACACTCGCAAAGATAAAAGACTACATAACCGTGTCAGATTAGGAAGCTCCCTCTAAATCCGCTGGCTGGGCTACGTTCATTTTATTCCCTTGCTATCTGTAAGGCAGGAATGAAATAGAATCCGCTCAAGATTGCAAATAAATCGGCTCTTATCTCATCACTTCTTCGGGCCCTTCCGAAGATATTCCGCGGCTTTCTTCCGCGCTTTCTTTCCTGTCTTTTTAGCTGCTTTCTTCTGAGCCATCCGTCTCCTAGTAAACGCAATTCCCTTTGCGACATTATAGCAGCCTGGTAGACAACACACAAGAAACATAAGGTTTGAGGATAGTCTGAGGCTTCATAAATCGATAGTGTAAATGAACTTTTGAGGAAGGATTTGGCTCTTAGGAAGCGTATTGGTGCGGATGACGCATTTACTCTCTCTGCTCTCAATCAATTTGTAAAATAAATTGTCATAACCTATTGACAACGCTCGGCACACGCACTACACTTTTATAAGCACATCTGCAAACTAGTTTTGTAGCTTGCTTATCCCGCCAGTCACCATAACTCCAAGGGATAGACGGGTAATTGTTGGTATGGGACAGGGACTGGCGGGAACGTGGTTTTATTGGGCGACATGATTATGGGCAGAACTCGCGTTAAGTTTCTGAAGCGCTTAGGCATCGCTTTGATATTCCTACCGGAGCTTGTTACCACGCCATTCGGTGTGGCGCTTGTACTTCTCTCGCGCTATTTATCCAGAAGACATGAGGCCAGTATGAATAATCGCCTCCGAGCAATGGTCAAGTATTATCTGGCTCACACCAGGCGCTTTAGCGATGATGCTGATGGCGTATCCAGTGCCCCTGGCTCGGTAAAGCGCTATAACCGGAATGAGGAACACGTTATTCTTGGGCAAATTACAGGCAACCGTAGCCTTGAAGCTAACTCTGCTCCCTCGGTTCGGCAGAGCATGCGTGATGTACGGGATGGTACAGTACACCATGCCATAGATGTGCAGGGCCCTTCCCGGCGCTATAAGGCTGGTGACAGTTTCAAGGTTGAGTCTGGTTGGTCTGATACATCCCATAGAGCAGAAAAGACGATTCATCACACGATAAATAGGGAGTGGCTTTCCCGACGCTATGAAAGCGAGAATAGCACTGTGGCTCATTCCAATTGGGCTCGCACCTCTGGTGGCGGGGAGGGAGCGACGCACCACTCCATCAACATGAGGTTACTTTCTCAGCGTTATCAGACAGGTAGTTTCGGACAGACGAAGGTAAAGCATCATACCATAAACATGGCCCTACTTCGGCAACGTTATGGGTCGGCGGTGAGCTACACGACGGTTCTCAACGCTCTCCAAAATAATAACTACTACTACGACGTAGTATCTAGAGGGAATGTCATTGGGGGCTACCAGTGCTCAATGGCAACTAATGCAGACCATTCTGCCGACACGCTGAAGAAGAGGAAGAGTACCAAAAAAGGAGAGGGAGAAAACTATTGGTTATACCGCTATGCTTTCATGAACATTTAGCCAGAATGTTCCCTCTCCACATCCGCTGGCTGGGCTCCGTCAATCGTTACTGAAGCATGAAATTGTTCATACTTCTTTGGCGGGAACGGCGCTTAGGGTTTCGACAATGTAGCCTGTCTCAATTCCTATGTCCACCACAAAGCTCATAGCCTTCTTGGGATTGAGTGCTTCAAAAACAACTACACCATCATATTGCCCAAAGGTGACATAAACATCATGGATTGTGATTCCCTTCGGAGCTTTGAGCTTTTTCAAATAGTCGATAGCCTCTCTGCCTTTTCCTATCGGTGATAGAAGACTCATGAATAACATAGCTGACCTCCTTCCTTGTTCTACTGCCTGTCCAAATTCGCTGGCTGGGCTACTTCTCTTTTACGCAGGGATGCTCTACACCCTCGCCGTGGCATTCTTTGATTTGTTCAGGATTGCATTCCCCTGGCTTGCCCTTTAGCCTCTCTGAGTGCTCGCATCCCTTTCTGCTCTTTGACTTGCACATTTCCGTAACCTCCTTCATAAGACTCACAGAACCTTCAATATAATTCTATTTTACCACAAAGATAAGCTAATTATATCTATCCTTGATGCAAGGCAAGGTGGTAAACTAGGTCTCCATATAGTCGTACAGGATTGGAAGCTCTTCCATGTGGCTTCTCTATGTTAGCTGTGCTTGGGTCGCCGGGGTATTCCTGGGTTCAAAGGTCAGCCCGCCCTTGCTGGCCTTATCCTTGGGTCTTATCCCCTTCGCACTTATACCTTTCCTCCCCGGCAGCAAGAAGACCTTAATAGTTGCCGGGTTATGCCTCTTGGCCCTCTTCGGCGGCGGGCTTCGCTTCCCTTCGAGCTTGCCTCCAGTAGACGAGCATTCCCTCTGCTTCTATAACGACAAAGGAATCATGGAGATTCAAGGCATGGTGGCAGAGGAGCCTGACATTCGGGATAGACTTTGCCTGCTGACA
>JBGPRV010000097.1:0-5507 GCA_041489785.1 Dehalococcoidia bacterium
ACGTGGTTCAGTACACTGCCCAGAGAATACTTAGTGTCATCGCGGGCAAAAGCTTCCTCACAAGCCTCGCTGATAGCGATGCCCAGACTTCCCGAGCAATTAGGGTCCTCTTTGAGGATTTTTCTCCCTATCTCGGTTTCCTGGCTGGGGCTGGGCACCACCTTGGCACCCCAGGTCTCCATCATCACCCGGCGATATGGTTTCTGGTAATAGCTTGCCTTAACCATATAGACCTTGCACTCAAGACCCAAAAACGCACAGCCCATAGCTAGAGCACTGCCCCACTGTCCAGCACCGGTCTCGGTGGCTAGTCGTTTAACGCCCTCTTTTTTATTGTAGTAAGCCTGAGCTACAGCGGTGTTTAACTTGTGACTACCGGCCGGACTGACCCCTTCATACTTATAGTAAATCCTGGCTGGAGTTCCCAGGGCCTTCTCCAGGCGGTAAGCTCTTATTAAGGGGGTGGGCCGCCATAGCTTATAAATCTCCTGAACTTCCTCGGGGATGTCAATCCACCTTTCTTTGCTGAACTCTTGTTCATTCAGGGCCTCGGGGAAGAGGGGAGGGGGAAGGCGCGTCGGCTCTTTTGTCGCTGGATGCCGCAGCGGTGGCAAAGGCTTGGGCAGGTCGGCTTGAATGTTGTACCAACGAGTGGGCATCTCTTTTTCAGTTAAGATAACCTTTGTATCCATTTCTCCTCCTTTCGATTTCTTGTTCGGCTATTATTTCAAACTGAGTACCCTACATATCAACCTCCTTTTACAATAAGGCCTCTCTCAGACATTTAATAAAAGAGCAGGCATTTTTAAGTGATTTGTCCTTGTCGAGCAACTGTATAATACGGCTGCCCACAATGACGCCATCAGCTACCCTGGCTACTCTTCGGGCTTGCTCGGGGGTGGAGATTCCAAAGCCAACGCAAAGAGGCTTTTCAGTTCTTCCCCTCACCCTGGCTACGAAGCTTTCCAGTTCCTCAGGGAGTTTATCCCTGGCACCAGTGACACCGGTCAGCGAAACTAAGTAGATAAAGCCGCTGGACCTGCTGGTCACCAGCTTGATGCGTTCTTCGGTGCTAGCCGGGCTGAGAAGATAAACAAGGTCGAGCCCGTGCCTTTTGGTTGATTGTTCCAGTTCTTTTCCTTCCTCGGGTGGGAGGTCAGGTATAATCAACCCGTCAATCCCCACCTCGGCGCACTTTGAGCAGAATTGCTCCAACCCAAACTTAAGCACAGGGTTGTAGTAGGTCATAAACATGAGAGGGATTTTTACTCGCCGCCTTAACTCCTGAGCCACTTCAAAGCAGACTCTGGGAGTGACTCCGTGCCTGAGTGCTTCATAGCTTGCTTGCTGGATAGTGGCACCGTCAGCCAAGGGGTCGGAAAAGGGGATGCCCAGCTCGATGATATCGCATCCAGTGCTGGCGAAAAGAGGCACTACCTTCAAGGTTGTTTCAACAGTGGGATAACCTACTGTGATGTAGGGAATGAGGGCAGTATGCTTTGCCCGGGCAAAAGCTGAAGCAATGCGGCTCAAGGCTTCACCCCCAGTGCTTTGACTACAATATCCATATCCTTATCGCCATGCCCACTCAGGTTGACTACAATGATTTGCTCCTTATCCAGAGAGCCTGCCATTTTGGCTGCATAGGATATAGCGTGGGCTGGTTCGAGCGCTGGAATAATACCTTCGGTCTGGCAGAGAAGCTGGAAGGCTTTCAGCGCCTCCTTATCATTTACTGCCACATAGGTGGCGCGCCCAATACTCTTATAGTAACTATGCTCAGGTCCTACTCCAGGGTAATCCAGGCCGGCGGCAATGCTGTGAGTTCCGAGAATCTGCCCGTCATCATCCTGAAGGACATAAGATTTCGCCCCATGCAAAACCCCGACCGTACCGGCAGCCAAGGTGGCGGCGTGTTTCCCTGTCCTGATTCCCTTTCCTGCTGCTTCTACCCCGATAAGCTTGACGTTTTTATCGTTCACAAAGGGATGAAAAATCCCGATAGAGTTGCTGCCTCCGCCCACACAGGCGATGATGTAGTCGGGCAAGCGACCGCACTGAGCTAAAATCTGCTCTCTGGCTTCTTTGCCTATGACTGATTGAAAGTCGCGCACCATTACTGGATAGGGATGAGGGCCTACTGCCGAGCCCAGAAGGTAATATGTATTTTTGACGTTAGTTACCCAATCTCTGATTGCCTCATTGATGGCATCTTTCAACGTTTTCGTGCCCGAGGACACAGGGCGCAGCTCGGCACCCAGCAGCTTCATACGGAAGACGTTAAGGGTTTGACGCTGCATATCTTCTTCGCCCATATAGACAACACAATCCAGTCCCAACTTGGCACATATGGTGGCAGCGGCTACCCCGTGCTGTCCAGCGCCAGTCTCAGCGATAACCCTTTGTTTTTTCATCCTTCTGGCGAGGAGACCTTGCCCCAGAGCATTGTTTATCTTATGGGCTCCAGTATGAAGGAGGTCCTCCCTTTTGAGGAAGATTTGTGCCCCGCCACAGTGTCTGGTGAGCCTTTCAGCGAAATAAAGTGGTGTTGGCCTTCCCGAATAGTCATGGGACAGAGAATCAAATTCAGCCCAGAAGGCTGGATCACGTTTTGCCTTTTCGTAAGCTGTTTCCAGTTCGTCTAAAGCCGGTATAAGGGTTTCGGGCACAAACCTGCCGCCGAACTGCCCGAAATAGCCCTGGGCATCAGGTAGTTGCCTGTTTCTTCTCATCAGCTTTCCTTACCGCTTCAATGAATGCTTTTATTTTGGCCATATCTTTGACTCCTCCTGTCTCTACTCCGGATGAGACATCTACTCCCCAGGGGGCCACTCTCTCAATTAACCTGGCTACATTCTTCGGGTCGAGCCCACCGGCAATAATGACCGGAAACTTCTTAGTTACCCGCTGAGCTAAGTTCCAGTTGAAGCTTTCTCCTGTTCCGCCATATTTGCCTTCAACCCGGGAGTCAAGAAGGGTGATAAACCCTTGTGCGGGAAGTAATTTGCTTCCGGCAGATAACTCGGCATAGAGTTCCTCGAGAGACTGCCGGTCTATTCGGATTGCCTTGATAACTGGTCTAACAACCTCGCGGCAATACTCCCAGGATTCATCGCCACTTAGCTGGACCCAGTCTAAAGCACAGAAATCGGCGAGCTCATTTACCTGGGAACTCGGTGCATTGACAAAGACCCCGACCACTTTTATGGCATCGCTGCTTTTCTTGACGGCACTGGCTATCTCACAGGCCTTGGCGGGACTTACCTGTCGTTGACTGGGAGCGAAGACTAACCCGACAAAATCAGCACCAGCCTCAACCGCTGCTAGCGCATGGGCCTTATCTCTGATCCCGCAAATCTTGATACGGGTAGATGATGAAAATTCCTTCATCTTAGCAACTCCTGCATCTTAGCCCGGACATCACCGGCGGTAACCAGAGCCTCGCCAATAAGTACAGCATCAACTCCCCATTTCCTGAGCTTTTCCATATCCTTCCGACTTTTGATGCCGCTCTCGCTAACTACGATTTTCTCTTTGGGGACAAGCGGTCGTAAATGGCGGGTGGTATTGATATCAACGACAAAAGTATTGAGGTCTCGATTATTAATTCCGATGATTTCCGCTTCGCTGAGAACTGCTTTTTCCACCTCGTCTCCATTGTGCACTTCAACCAGGCACCTTAAACCAAGGCTGTGACTCAGCGAGACGAGTTCCTTAAGCTGTCCCTGGCTTAGAATGGCTGCGATTAGCAATAAAGCATCAGCGCCATAGGCCCGAGATTCATATACCTGATAAGGGTCGAAGATGAAATCTTTTCTCAGCAACGGAAGCCCAACCACTTCTTTGATTGCCGCTAGGTGCTCATTGCTGCCCATAAAATAATTCGCCTCAGTGAGCACTGAAATAGCAGCAGCACCACCTTCGGCATAGGTCTGAGCTAACTCGGTGGGGTTGAGGTTGGGGCTTAGCACCCCCCGTGATGGAGAGGCTTGTTTCACCTCGGCAATCAGTCGGATGTGGTCGTCCTTAAGAGCCAGGGCGAGGTCAAGCGTCGGCTTCTGCCGGGCAATGCGCTCTTGCAAATAAGTTGTGGTCGCTACCTTCTTTCTTTGCTCCACCTCTTCCCTTTTTTGGGCGATAATTTTATCCAACATTTCCTTTTCCCAGCTTCTAATAACCAGTCGCTAAAGTCCAAATTCTGACTACTGTCTACTGACTACTTTTTATTACTACTCCTTATTCAAGCTCTGACTGAGCTTTATTAGCTCGTCGAGTTTGGCCAGAGCCTGTCCGCTGTCGATCGTCTTTTCAGCAATACAAACACCTTCCTTGAGGTCTGATGCCTGATTGCCGGCCACCAGTGCCGCAGCCGCATTCATGATAACTATGTTCCGCCTGACTCCTACTTCTCCGCTTAATATGCCGCGCAGTATCCTGGCATTTTGCCTGGCTGTTCCTCCCCTAATTTGGGTCACGCTGGCCTTCATAAACCCTAAATCCTCGGGGAAAACCTCATAAGGTGGCGATACCTGACGTTGATTGATGTCCCACACCAGAGATTTCCCACTGATGGAAATTTCATCCATGCCATCTGTACCATGTACCACCAGGGAATGCTCTGTGCCCAGACGGTGGAGAACAGAGGCAATCTTCTCTCCCAGTTCCTTAGAGGGAACACCGATGACCTGAAACTTGGCTTTGGCGGGATTAGTAAGGGGACCGAGAATATTAAACACAGTACGAATTCCGATTTCGCGTCGGGGGGCAGCGGCATATTTCATCGCCGGGTGAAAGTTGGGAGCGAACATAAAGCCGATGCCTATTGTCTCCAGACATTGAGCGACAGCCTCAGCCCCGAGCTCAATCCTCACCCCCAGCGCCTCCAGGACATCGGCGCTGCCACAATGGCTGGACATTGCCCGGTTACCATGCTTGGCCACTTTGAGTCCTGCGCCAGCGACAATGAAGGCGGCGGTTGTGGAGATATTAAAACTGGAAGAGCCATCGCCCCCTGTCCCGCAGGTATCTACCACTGGTGAAGTGACCTCCACCGGTGTTGCCCTGGCCTGCATGACGGTGGCTAAGCCAGCAATCTCATCTACCGTCTCTCCTTTAACACGCAGGGCGGTGACAAAAGCGGCAACCTGAGCTGGCGTGGCTTCGCCAATCATTATCTCCTCCATTACAGATGCCGCTTGCTCAAAGGTCAGCGAGCGACCGTTGACCACAGTTTCAATGGCTTCTTTAATCACTGCTGTGCTCCTTGCTTTAGAAAATTCTTCAACAGGTCCTTCCTCACTTCACTCTTAATTATTCAGGACGAAACCGAACGCGTAAAAGCATACTGGTCAGCCTCCGCCTGATCAATAGCCGCGAGCAATGCCTGAGCTTTGTTCAAGCTTTCCTGGTATTCGCGCTCAGGGACGCTATCGGCGACGATGCCAGCGCCTGCCTGGATATAGGCGATGTTATTCTTGATGACGATGGTGCGTATAGCAATAGCGGTA
>JBGPRV010000098.1:0-5507 GCA_041489785.1 Dehalococcoidia bacterium
ATGTCAGACAGTGTTGGCTAATGAACAAGTGGTAGGGGAAGGTCTTTGTGAGCGGTGCAGCACGCCAGTGACTAAAAGAGAGCTGGAGCAATGGTTCTTTAGAATTACTAAATACGCCGAGGAACTCCTCGATCATAGTCGTCTGGACTGGCCAGAACGCATAAAGATAATGCAGAGGAACTGGGTGGGCAAGAGCGAGGGCGCGGAAATTTCATTCCGTCTACACTATGCAGGAGTAGAGCAGAAAGAGATAAGAGTGTTCACCACTCGCCCGGATACTATTTTTGGGGTGACTTTCTTCCTCCTGGCTCCGGAGCATCCTTTAGTTTCTCAATTGACTACCCCTGAACATAAAGCTGAAGTAGACGAATATATTGTTTGGTGTCGACGGCAAACTGAATACGAACGAGTGGCACTGGGCAGGGAAAAAACAGGGGTTTTTCTAGGAAGCTATGTTGTCAATCCGATTAGCAGAGAGAGAGTGCCTATCTGGATTGCTGATTATGTATTACCAACTTATGGCACCGGAGCAGTGATGGCAGTGCCTGCTCATGATGAACGTGACTTGGAATTTGCCAGGCGGTTTAAGCTACCTGTGCGAACAGTTATTGCTCCTCCCGGTTGGACAGGTGAGGAATTGACGGAGGCATATGCTGGGTCGGGTACAATGGTGAATTCTGGGGAGTTTAGCGGTTTATCCAGCGAGCAAGGATATGAGACAATCTGTGCTTTATTAGAGGAAAAAGGATGGGGCAAGCGGACGGTTGTTTATCGCCTTCGTGATTGGCTTATCTCCAGACAGCGGTATTGGGGGGCACCCATCCCTATAATTTATTGTGATAAATGTGGCATAGTCCCTGTGCCCGAGGAGGATTTGCCTGTTCTGCTTCCTCCCAATGCGGAATTTAAACCTACCGGCGAATCTCCTCTGAAATATTGCCAGTCATTCGTCAATACCACCTGCCCTAAATGCTCTGGGCCAGCACGAAGGGAAACTGACACTATGGATACTTTTATGTGTTCCTCCTGGTATTTCTTGAGATACACCAGTCCCAAAACCAGAGTGGCCTCTTTCAATGCTGCCAAAGTGAAATATTGGTTGCCTGTGGATTTGTATACCGGTGGTGCTGAGCATGCAGTTATGCATCTCTTCTACGCTCGTTTTTTCATCAAGGCATTGAAGGATATGGGACTGGTCGACTTCGATGAGCCCTTTACTCGTCTATTCAATCAGGGGACCATAATTTATCGTGGTGATAAGATGAGTAAATCTCGAGGCAATGTAATTGCTCCTGACGAATATGTGACTAAGTTAGGAGCTGACGCCGTTCGTGGGTATCTCATGTTTGTTGGTCCCTGGGAGCTGGGAGGAGAATGGAATGACAGAGGCATTGTAGGCGTCAGCCGCTGGCTGAACCGGGTGTGGAGCTTAATAACAACGGACTATGTTAGCCGTGTTGTTGATCCTGAGGCTGAGAAGGAATTTCTTCGTTTAACTCATAAGACAATTAAAGAGGTGACTGCCGATTTGGAAAAATTCCGCTTCAATACCATGCTGTCTAGCCTTATGGAATTTAGTAACTACCTATCTAAGGTTAAAGAGAGCATGGTGGTGTCAGATTCTCTATGGGGGGAAGCTATTAACTATTTTCTGCTTCTACTTGCCCCCACCGCTCCTCATCTTGCCGAGGAGTTGTGGAACAGGACCGGGCATCCCTACAGCATTCATAACCGATCATGGCCTGAGTATGACGAAGAGTTAACTAAAGAGGAAGAAATTACTTTAGTCATTCAGATAAATGGCAAACTTCGCGATAAGGTGCTTGTACCCGCTTCCATAAGCGAAGTCGAGGCAAAGGAGCTGGCGCTGGGTCGAGAGCGAGTGAAGGCTTATATTGATGGTAAGAAACTTACCAGAGTCATTTATGTCCCCAAGCGAGTGGTGAATATTGTGGTAACATCATGATAGAAGCAGGAAAAGGAAGAAATGACGGTATCATGGGAAAGAAAAAAATAAGGATAGCATTTATTGGTGGTGGGGCTATGGGTGAAGCGATGATTAAATGTCTTTCGACAAAGAAGGTGGTTGTACCACAAGATATGGTAGTTAGTGATATCAGTCCGGTGCGGCGTAAGTTATTGAGCAGAGAATATGGAGTTAGCACTTTAAATGATAATAAAAAGGCGGTGGCAAAGGCCGACTTGATTGTTCTAGCAGTGAAGCCCCAGAATCTACCCCAGGTAATAGAAGAGATAAAAGGTTTAGCGAGCAAACAGCTAGTGCTCTCTATAGTAGCTGGCGCTACTCTATCCAGTTTACGCCAGGGTTTAAGCCATTCCTCTGTGGTTCGAGCTATGCCTAATATGCCAGCGCAAATTGGCGAGGGAATGACTATCTGGACAGCAACTGCTGAGACTGAGCAGAAGCAAAAAAAGTTAGCTCAGACTGTACTGGGGGCTTTGGGTAAAGAGATTTATGTTGCTGATGAGAAATATTTAGGTATGGCCACTGCTTTGAGCGGCAGCGGTCCAGCTTATGTTTTTCTTTTTATCGAGGCACTCGTCGATGCCGGTGTACATATTGGCTTACCCCGGGATATGGCCCAAGAATTGGTATTACAAACTATACTTGGCTCTACTCGCACTGTTGAGAAGACGGGCAAGCACCCTGCTGATTTGAGGAACACGGTTACTTCGCCGGGGGGAACCACTACCGAGGCTCTTCTTCAGTTAGAAAAGGGGAGATTCCGTTCTCTCCTTCTGGAGGCCGTGGCTGCTGCTTATAAAAAAGCTAAACGCCTTTGAGAGTTGTATAAGATGGATTCACTTTTGGAATATCGCAACTGTCCCAATTGTGGACAAAATGATTTTGAAGTACTCTTTGAGTCTAATATGAAGACAGACGATTTCAATGTGCTTTTTGACTATAGAATGGAAGGCCATGATTCTCAAGAAGGTTTGGAAGGTTATCTGGTGCCTGGAAAGGAATGGGGAAGGCATGTAAAGTGCAAGAATTGTCATCTCATATATATGAATCCAATGGAGAAAGTAAGCAAGACCAATGAGTATTACTTCAAAGCGAAGAATACTCATGCTCCTACTATACGGGAAAGCTATTTAAAGACTGCCGAATCCCAGGTGCGCCTAATTCAAAAATATGCGATCGGCACAAACCTTTTAGACATAGGTTGCGCCCAAGGTTTTTTCCTTTATAATGCCTCTAAAACAGGGTATACTACTAAAGGAATTGAAATATCACAAGATGCGGCAGAATATGCGATAATGGAATTTGGTTTGGATATAGAAGCAAAGCCTTTTGAAGAACTGCGGTTTCCTGAAAACCATTTCGATGTAGTTACTCTATGGCAAGTTCTGGAGCACGTGCCATACCCACTCACGGTTCTCAAAGAAGTTCATAGGATACTCAAGCCTGGAGGGTTGCTAGTAGCATCAACTCCAGATATTGGAGGGATACCAGCGAAGATCTTAAGGAAAAGGTGGTGGGATATAAAGAGGCTTCATATCAACCAATTTAGTACAAAAACTCTTACGGACATCCTTCAGAATGGCGGGTTCAAAAATATATCCTCTGTCTCTTATAGAGGATTTGTAAGCCTGTCTATATTACTTACAATGATGTTAAAATACCTGGATGCATATGAGCGATTAAAAGCTTTATTCAATCCTGACTCTATTTTAGGCAAGACCCTGAACAAGATAATGTTAATATATCCATCAAGGCTTAATCACTGTGTCGTACTCGGCTTCAAATAGCAAAGTGAGGTTATTACTAGAGAATGGCACATCTTTCGCTATTACAAGGAATTAAACTTACCGGAGGGGCAATACACAACTATATAACTAAGCAACCCATAGTAGTTTCTTATGAAGTAACACTTTCCTGCAACTGCAATTGCCGTCACTGTGACCTTGGGGGAGTAATAGAGAATGAAAAGCAAATTAAGCCAGAGGAATACAGGGACTTAACTCAACGCTTGAAGCCGCTTGCAGCACAAATTTCTGGTGGTGAACCACTTCTACGTAAGGATATAACAGCTATAGTCAAGGCTATCAAGCAATCTGGAGTACAATACTTGATACTTGTTACCAATGGGGCGCTGCTGAACGAGAGCAATTATCTGAAATTACGCGAAGCAGGGGTGAATCAATTTTCCGTATCACTTGACTTCCCGGATGAGCGGCATGATGAGTTTCGACGACGGCCTGGTCTCTATAAACGTTTGGAACAAACTCTTCCCCAGCTAGCAAAGCTTGGGTTTCGGGATATTATCTTAAACACAGCTATAACTAAAGCCAATCTGAAGGAAATATTGCCTTTGGCAAGAAGGGCCATTGAGTGGGGTGTAGACATATCATATAGTGCATATACTGCATTGCGAACAGGAAATGGGGACTACTGTCTCAGCACCGGAGAGGACTTGGAAATTTTACGCCAGGCCATCAACGAACTGATAATACTAAGAAAGCAAGGTACTCATCTAGTTAATCCCGAACTCACACTCCGAGATACTTTGAAATTCTTTGAACAAGGATGCATGCCAAATTGTAAGGCTGGCGTAAGGTTCCTTGTTGTAATGCCTGATGGAAGCCTTGTTCCCTGTTCACTGCACCGCAATAAATATGCTACTCGCGAAGAGATGATAGAGAATTTTTCCCGAACTAACCAATGTGACAATTGTTACGTCGCCATAAGATCCTACAGTGAGATGTCATTTTTGAGTCACACGAAAAATCTCCCTACGTATCTACGGCAAATGATTTTTCACTGAGAGATATCTACGAATCGCTCTTGGTGAGCTTGTCGAACCGCAAGCAGCACCCAAGATCAAATCAGCCCCCCATTCAACATGCTCGGAGCGAATAGGTTACTAAACGAACACTTTTCAGTGAAATATCTGATAAGTTTATCTTAAGTGGCGGCCGGAGTCTTACCAGGGTGTAGCTTGCGCCACTTGTTTAACAATTGCTCCCGTGTTTCCTTGTGATTAGAGTCAGAAACGCACGCATCCACGGGGCAAACTTCAACACATTTAGATGCTTCAAACCAGCCGATACATTCAGTGCATTTATCAGGGTCAATGATATAAATTTCTTCCCCCTCAGTTATGGCCTCATTTTTGCATTCTGGTTCGCAGGCACCACAACTAATGCACTCCTCAGTAATTTTGTATGCCATCTTTCTATTACCTCCTTAATTTTTAGCCACTAATTTTACATCTTACTTTTACCAGTAGCAAGCTCACTAGGTATGGAAAACTTTTCCCTTAGAGCTACAGCCACGTGGTCAGGAACCATACCCTCAAGGCAGCCTCCTAACTTAGCCACCTCCTTGATCAAAGAAGAGCTAAGAAATTGATATTGAGAGCTCGTCATCAAGCAAAGTAGCTCAATGTCTGGCGCCAGCTTTCTGTTCATCAGCGCCATTTCAAATTCCCGTTCGAAGTCAGAATTTGCTCTCAAACCACGGATCATAACCCTTCCTCCTA
>JBGPRV010000099.1:0-5492 GCA_041489785.1 Dehalococcoidia bacterium
AAGATAGTTCTTTTTGAAGAAGTAGGGAGTAGGCTGTACAGGATTCGAACCTGTGACACCCTGATTAAAGGTTATGGAGTGTCAAAATAGAGACGTTGCTAGTGATTAGGGCTTGTCTATTCACTGCCAAGGCTTGAATAGCCTTTGCCACCATCTTTGCTTAGGGGTCTGCTTAGGGGCTTCCAGAAGCAATAATCGTTCCTGAAGCAATTCTGCTTTAGCTTTCCAATAGCCGACTTCCTGGGATAGTTGCTCTATTCTACTGATAAGGGGTTGGGTTGATAAGGTGTTATCTGATAACGGCTTAGTGGGCAGGGTTAGGTCTTCGATAATGTATGACTCTCCGAACTTGGAAGGGACTAGCCTGGCCTTGAGCTTGCCAGACTTGATATAGCGACGGATGGTAACTATTGAGACCCCTAAAGCCTCGGCAGCCTCTCTTAGTGTATAGCCCTTCATTAAGAACATTGTAACATCTTAGTCAATGCCCTTGAAATGGGGCTGATCAGTCTGATTAGGGTGTCGTATAATTATATTGACCAGGGAAACAGAGAGTGAGCCGTGGGAGACTCGAACTCCCGACACCCTGATTAAAAGTCAGGTTGACATTTTTCAGGATGTCGGCCTTTTTTCAAAGCTGGAATCGGCCTAAAAACTATTCAATTTTTAAACAATCAGGTTGACATAGATCAAAAAATCAGGTTGACAACCTCTATAAAAATACCAAGGCCCCCAAATTCTAGAGCCAAAATAACATTACCACGGTTTAGGTCATTTGTCAATGATGTGGATTTGATTTGTATTATGTGTAGCCTCTTATGACACAAAATGCTATATTGTGGAGAGGTTACGATCTACAATTTGTAGTAGGCGTAATTGATACGATATCCCTGAAATTCCCTCTAGAATGCACCTGAGAGGCCCGAGAAAGCGCATTGAACCCTTCTGCCATGGAAATCCTCATCCTACCAACTTAGTTCCCAAATAGCTTCTCCCGTAAGCTATCCCGCAGTTAACATTTCGTCAGTTCGTGTAGTGAGGTCACAAAACAGGCAAATGTTACCCAACAAAAATCACTTTTCCGGTAAATTCTGGGTTAGCACTTTCTTTTAGTCATCAAGTTACTTGCTTAAATCGGAATTTTCCAGGCATTTATAACTGCCAGCACCGTGGACATATTCAGCTTGTAAGGCGGTGTGCCAACCTTCCATAGATTGATACATGCTAGGACATAAGGCATGTTGGGTGCATTGCGAATAAGACCATATGCCCCCACGAAGTCGAGAGTATATGTTGTCGAATTGGTTACTGAAATAGTTTGAGTCTTGTTTTGGAATCCGTCCTTGCTGGCCGCCACGTCATAACTCCCGAGGGCTGGGACCTCCAATTCGTAGTTTCCAGTGCTATTGCTGACGGTGCTCGTTATCTCAACAGCACCCTGGTACAGGGTAACGGTCACATTGCCCACGATGGCAGAATTCACCTCCCTGGTCTCCCCGACTATCTGGGCTACTACAGTGGTGAAATCCAATAGAGGCCCTGAGGTTGATGCCTCGTGGTTATCCGTGGCTACTATCTGCCAGTAATACTTGGTATTGTAGGCCAGAGTCCCCGTGTCATATACAGTCCCTGATTGGTCGGGCGAAACCAATGGCGGAGTTGAGCTGGTGCCGAAATAAACATCGTAGGTCACAGTATCCCCGGCATCAGGGTCTCCACCCGTCCAGCTTAAATCGGCATCTACGGGAACCCCAGCAGCGCCATGTTCAGGTAATGAGTTACCTGGGACATAGGGAGGAGAATCTATCGTGTTGATCCAGGGACCTTCCTTAGGAGCGGGATTATATGGTCCTATTCCATCAAAGTTGACGAAGGCTTGGTTTCCTATCTGAGTCCCGCTTGGCAAACCAGCTTCAGGGTAAACTGAGAAACACACCCAGCCTACCTCACGGCCACTTTCAGTAATGGGCGGCAGAAAGCCAGCCATGGGGTCCTCTGGCGTCTCCATAGTATTTGGGGCAAGGGAACGGAAAGTCCAGTTTATTGCGCCGGTTTCGGCGTCGAAGGTTCCCTCTACATTCACAATCAAGTCCATTTCGGGACGTGTATCTACGTTCACATTGAAGTACTGACAGGGCTCAAGTTCAACCTTCCAGTCAAGGAAGCCGATCTCCTCGAATCTGAAGGTGCTCCAGTCGAGATTGGCATCCAACTGGTCTTCGACGAAAACATCGCATGCCGGTGCCGTGGCATTCTCAGCATTCCAGAAGTCAACTTTATAATAGAGGTTCTGGTCTGCTGGGACAAATCGCTGCCGTTCTTCGTATGGGGTGCCGGGCAGGTCAAAGCCTGTCGGACCGTATTTGTCTTCGGGAGTGGCAGAGGTTACAGGCTCTACATGCAGAGTATCCACAGCGTTGTGGGCTTTCCCGGGTTCAATCTTATATATAATCCACTGTGGAAAATCTTGCTTCCACTCAGGTGATGGCACATCAAACCACTCTCTGATGCGAGCGCCCTCGTATTTGTCTGAGTCTACATCACGGACGAAGCCATCACTCATCCAAGGACGAGGATCATTCTTCCAAGCAAGCTCAGCGCAGTAGTCAAGGATACCGATACAATCACCCACAAATTTTCCTTCCTTAGAAACCCCTTTGAAAGGTTGCTCTTGGTGATCCCAAGCATTCTGCTGTTGGGTAAAAAGATCTAGCGATTCCGCCAATTTTTGTATTTCTTCCTTTGTAAGACTACGGGATCCTTTCTGTTTCGAGATCCAATACTCTCCTTGTTGTTCCAACAATTCCTCTTTTATTTCCTCCGGCGGGCCAGACTTCAGGATATCTTTTCCATCAATCTGTTTGGTCTGCGTCCAACTTCTTTCTCCAACAACATTACCTTCTTCATCAAATTCCGGCAGAGTAAGTATTGCGTGATCCATCTTTTCACCAGAAAATTGTGATATGCCTGTTCTCCAACCAACCAGAAACTCTATTTTTATGTCGTAAAGATCTTCTCCATTGTTTTGGCTAGTAGCGTTAGAGCTAGTGGGCAGATGTGAAAAGGGCTCTAGAGCCTTTGTGCTAGAAGAAATTTTCGTACTCGAAGTAGGGCCAAAATCCTGAGTCATACGTGCAGAGATTTCAAATGGTACTGAATCGAATGGACTAGTAAGAGTAAGCTGTAGTTCATCAACAGATCCCGGAGCTACATCAAAGACGACTATCATGTAGCCACTTACATCAGACTCATTCTCCGGAGGCAAGAAGTTGGGGTCATACCTCACAGGGGGGCAGTCAGTTTCGTGAGGCTTGGAGGCCAGTTCCGCAGTTAAGAAATTAGGGAACCACAACAATACTTCTGCATACTCAGCATTAACTAGACCTCTATTTCCATATCTAATTATATACTTTTGAGGTGTTCCCACTCTGATTTTCTCCCTCCCCACAACTTCTACCCACAGCTCAGGCTCTCCACCCTCCTCTATGGTGAACGGACTCGGCGCAGTAGCACTTTGTCCATCGGGATTGGTCACCACCAAATTCCATTCGCCGGGCTCTTTATCTGTCAGGTCAAATGTAGCTGTAAGAGCGGTCCCATCCGAACTACCATAGACGTATTGAGCGACGATGTCCGCATAACCGGAGCGCACGAGCGAGACGGTAGCATTTGCACCAAGCCATCCTCCTTTTATTTCCACAGTTACAAATCCGGTGTTTCCACCCCTATCGGTTGATACACTGGTAATCGTGGGTAGATAACCAGGTAGTGGTTCAGCAGTGAATGCTGTATCTGCCTTGATAAGGACATCTCGCGTCTGGTCTTCGCTATATTGGCTATCGGTGCAGAGCATGGCGGAGTCCAAGAACTCAACGATATATGTCCCCGGATCAGGATTTGGTATCTCGATAGAGGGCTGAGTCCCCTGCGGACTCACCCGATGGTCGGGGCCACCGTACTCCTCATGATAGACATCAAAGTGGCTCCACAGGCCTATAGCTTCAGCTTCAAAACACAAAGCATCCTGAGCTGGTGGTACCTCAACCTGATACCAGATAGAGCCGTAGCTGGTATAAATTGTGCCCACCACCCATTCCCCTAAAGGCAAGCGAGGTAGGGATGTCCACACGGTGAGAATTCCGCTTCCCGCCTGGGATGCTGTGATGTTGATCGTGTAAGACCCGGGCTCAGGGTCAACAATATGCAAAATAAGGTCATGGGAACCACTGGCACTGGCAATTTTCTGTCCGCCACGCCAGAGCGATAGCTCACTCAACCAACTGTCGCCGTAGTCTACCAGGGTGGTTTTCTGGAGGGTGATGAAGAGGTTATGTGTCTCAGGAACTTCTATAGGATAGATTCGAGTATCCCCCTCATTTATATTGATGTCTGGGAATGAATAAAGTGCTCCTTCCTGCAGCTCAGCAACTTCAACAGCCGATCCGATTAGCTCCTCGTAGCTATCCGGCCATGTTATAGCCATGTCATATGTGCCCAGAAGAGCATCGCTGAGATCGAAGTGGGCAACTATCATTGTCGGGGATGAATACACTACGGTATGAGCTTGGATGTTGGAAGCTTCGGCTCCTCGCAGCTCAACCTGCATTCCAGTGGTAAAACCCAAGCCCAAGATGTGGACTATGGCTACCGTGGAGTTAGTTACGATGCTGGGGTAAATATCAAATATATATCGGTCAATAAGCGAGAAGTTGACGTTAGGGGTATCATTCGGTGCAGTTACTATCACCGGCGTAGCATCATTCCAGTCATAGACATTGTCATAGTAAGTAGTGAGATAACCAGAAGCCTCAGCACTTACTATGTAGCTGTCGGAGTGCAGGCCTCCAATGGTGTAGCTACCATCTCCTGCTGTCTGGCTACAGGCATAATCGCTAACATCATAGCCATCGGCACAGACGGTTGCCCCAGCGATAGGATTACCGCTGTCGTCTTCTACCACTCCTGATATGGTACCAGCACCACCAAGAGCGAAATCTATACCAGTAGTTTCGTCAGGAGCCGTTACTGACACAGGTGTGGCTTCGGAATAGTCGTAAACGTTATCATAGTATTCAATGAGATAAGCCGAGGCACTTGCCCGAACTCTATAGTTTCCCGAAAGTAAGCCCTTTATCGTGTAACTGCCATCTGCCGATGTAGAATCATAGCCATAGCCGCTAACATCAATACCACTGGCACTTACAGAAGCTCTGGATATAGGATTGCCGCTGTCGTCCTTCACTATCCCTGAGATAGAGCCGCCTATCTCAAGTGAGAAATTGATGTTGGGGGTATTATTGGGTTTGACCACCGGAACAGGGGTAGCATCACTCCAATCGTAAACGTTATCGTAGTATTCTTCAATAAAACCAGTGGCTTCTGCACTAACCGAGTAGTTACCAGAAGGTAGACCAGAAATAACATAGCTGCCATCATTTAGCGTATAATCATCGCCATAGCCGCTAATATCAATACCACTGGCATCTACCCAG
>JBGPRV010000100.1:0-5460 GCA_041489785.1 Dehalococcoidia bacterium
TAACCCTCACCTAGCCACCCTACATCTGACCATAGAGAGAATACATAGCTGACATCATGGCTAAAACAACAAAACCAACTATTCCGCCTATTATTAAGGTCATTACTGGTTGAATAAGCCCCACAGCCGACTTGGTTTTGTCATTAGCCTCCATGTCAAAGTTGTCGGCTACGGTATTTAGTGTGTTCTCGAGATTACCGGTTTCCTCGCCTACTTTCACCATTTGCGTCATTAAGGGCAAGAAGAGCTTCCTCTTGACCATGGGTTGGGACAAACCTTCGCCTCTGATTAACTCCTGCTGCACTCCGGTCAAATTCTCAGCCACGAATTTATTGTTGCTACTGTGAATGGCTATAGCCATGACCTCCGGTAAAGGCAAGCCAATCCTCACCAGCATTGACACAGTCCGACAACAGCGGGAAAGCTCACTGAGCTGGATAATACGCCCAAACACAGGGACACGAAGCATCATCTTATCCCAGCGGTATTTCCCGGCCGGGGTCTTGATATAGATAAAAGCTGCGGCACCAGCAATCAAAACCCCGAGCAAAAGATAAAGCCCATAATGATTAGTCCAATCAGTCAGGCTAATAAGGATTCTGGTGGGTGTGGGCAACTTTGCCCCGACTTGAGAGTACAGGACGGTAAAAGCGGGAAAAACCTTGGTGATCAATATCGCTACCACACCAACAGTGACAAGAACCACGATAACGGGATAGGTCAAGGCACTTCTTATCTGCTTTCCAGTGACGGTTCCCTTCTCTATATAGTCAGCCATTTGCCTCAGCACCACATCCAGGTTACCACCTTGCTCACCGGCAGATATTGCCCGGTAGTACATTGCAGAGAAAGCCCGAGGGTGCTTACTCATGGCTGCTGACAGTGAACTACCGCCGCGAATATCCGAGGCTAGCTCAGTAACTATTTTCGTCAGAGTTTGATTAGTTAGCTGGTCTCGTAATAAGTCTAAGGCAGTAACAATATCAGTGCCGGACTCCAGGAGTAACGCTAGCTGGCGGGAAAACATCACTATTTCTGTCGGCTTTATCCGAGACAAGAAGGCTCGCAGTCTTTCTTTATCAAACCAGGGACGAACTGACTTAAGACTGAGCACCCGATAGCCGCCATAAGCCAAAAGTTCAGTTGCCGATTCTTCACTGGTAGCCGAAACCTGGCCAATAATTAATTTTTTCTCTTCTTCAGCATAAGCTACGTAAGTAAAATTCATTTATGACCTCCAAACGACTAAGCTGCAACATAGGCATTACGCAGCACCTCAAAAGGAGTGGTAATACCTTCTTTCACCTTGCGCATACCATCGTTCGCCATAGATATCATACCATCTTTAAGGGCCTGATCCCGGATAACAGTACTGCTGGCTCGATTACAGATCATCCCTCCTATCGTGTCGTTCATAGTTAGAATTTCAAAGATTCCCGTACGCTTCAGGTAACCGGTATAGGAGCAAGATTTACAGCCGGTACCATAGAGGAATTTGGTCTGCTTCTCCCCCATTTCTTTTTCATAAGCCATCTGCTCCACTAACGGAGCCTCAACAAGGCGACTACAATCAGGGCAGACGCGGCGCACCATCCGCTGAGCGACAACACCAATAACCGCTGAGGCGGTAAGGAAAGGCTCTACCTTCAGATCAACAAGACGGGAGAGCACGCCGGCAACCTCACTAGCATGGATAGAAGACAACACGATATGCCCGGTTAAGGCTGCCTGAACAGCTATGTTAGCTGTCTCGGCATCGCGTATCTCGCCAACCAATATTACATCAGGGTCAAGACGAAGTATAGACCTCAAACCGCTGGCAAAGGTGATGCCAGCCTGGACGTTAACCTGAATCTGGGTAATATCCTTAAACCGATATTCGGCAGGGTCTTCAATAGTGATGATATTGCTCCCCTGAGTATCAAGGGAATTGATTGAGGCATATAGAGTGGTGGTTTTGCCAGCTCCGGTAGGACCGCTAATCAAAATCATACCATAGGGGACCTTGAGCATACTTTCATATTTTGCCAGGCTATCAGGCAACATACCGAGCTGCGCTAACTCCAGAGCAGCCATGGACTTGTCCAGGAGCCGCAGAGTTGCTGTCTCACCATGGACAGTGGGAGCGGTAGCGACTCTGACATCTATCGGTCGCCCTTTAGCCTCGGTAGAGAATTGACCATCTTGAGGACGAAAATGGTCAGCGATATTCATTCCACTCAGGATTTTAATTCGTGAAATGAGTGCTCGATGTATACTTGAAGGTAGAGACATCGTATCTTGAAGAGTGCCATCTATACGGTAGCGTATTCGTAATTTATCTTCTTCTGGCTCAATATGAATGTCGGATGCGCGGGCTTTGACTGCTTCTTCAACTATGAGGTTGAACGCCTGAACCAGAGGGGTATCAGTAGCAGCACGAAGGGCAAGCTTCTCATCAGTTGTTTCAGCTGGGATGGAGATACGAGAAATCTGCTTTTCAATTTCGCCATAGGCTTTATAATTGAAGTCAATAGCGTCCCTGACTTCCTGGACAGTGGCAGCTACAGGCCTAATCCTCATTCGGCTCTGGGCGGAAAGGGTTTCCAAGGCAAAGATATCAGTCGGGTCTACCATAGCCACTTCCATTGTGTTACCAGATATAGTCAGGGGTATGGCATTATATTTTCTGGCCATCACCTCGGGAATCAATTGTAATGCTTCAGCTTGGGGTGTCTGCCTTAGTAGCTTGGTCTGAGACTTTAGTTTAACTGGCTTCTCTGCTGACCGGACCGGCTTCTCTGCTGGCCGGACAGGCAACTCTTCGGTCACAAATTGAGAAGCTAGTTTCTGACCTAAGTTAAGGACTTTTATCCGCTGGTGCTGGGCAAATTGTTGTGCCTCGGGACTAAGTCCCACTGATACCACAATTATTTTCTCATCAACGCTAGCCTCATAGGCTTTAGTATCAAATATCATTACCTGTTCCAGGCTCACTTCCTTCTCCCCATTCAAGAAATCTATACCCAGCTTTCGCTCAACCTGACCGTTTGCAGTATAAGCCAGTATATCAAAGGTATATTCAATCCCTGACCGGCCTTTAACTTTGGCTTTTTCCGTTAGTTCATAACCCCAGTTGACCAAAGATTTGACCAGTTCTTCCCTTGTCGCAAACTTAACAACCGGCTCCTCGGGCTTAACCGGCTGCGTGGGCCCCAGGGTTAATAGTTGCTCAATTTGTTCTCCGTCAATAACCTTTAGTCGCTGTTTGCGAGCCAGCTCTTTCATCTCCTCACTAAGTTCAGGGATGGCAACAAGAACTCTGTCAAGGATGCCGCAATCATAGGCTTTATTGGCAAAGTTGAAAATAGTACTCGCCTCTGCTTCCGTATCACCACCAGCGGCAATGCCGATAGCAATAATGTGGCTAGTAAAACCATCGTTTCTTTGAGCCAGCATGTCAAAGGTATGCTCAATCCCGGAGTTCCCGAGGCGCTTGGCTCTCTCGGTTACTTCATACCCCTGCTTCTCCAGATACTCTGTAATCTGTGTCTTTAGCTCCGGACCGGCTTTTATCTGACGCACCTTATCACCCATTTTCACCAATCCAGGTAAAGTGTAATTCGCTAACTGGCTGAAGTCAAGATTTTTACCCATGTTTTAACCCAAGCTAATCAGGGCGTAGCAGTCTACCTTTCCCATAACCTAGATACAATTTATCATATATCGTTAATTTGTCAATAGAACTTTTGGGGGGGTCCCTGCAGTCAGTAGTCAGTAGCCAGTAGCCAGTAGGGGAATCTTTTGAATGCTGACTACTGGCTACTAATTTCGGGATTTGGTGCTTAGGATTTATCCCTTTGTAAGGGGGTGTCTTGCAATAACTTTTACGCCACTATTTCTACGAATTACTATAATTGCCTGTAAAGTGGCATTTAAGTTTTATCAAAACCTCTTGATACATTTCGTGGTTTTGCTTCCGGTGAAATCCAGCCGCTGTGCAGGGCGAGAGTAACAGCGTGAGCTCTATCATTAGCATTTAGCTTACGAAGGATAGCACTGACATGATTCTTAATTGTTTGCTCGCTGATTGACAGGATATGGGCGATTTCTTTATTTGTGTTGCCCTCAGCAACGTAGGTTAGAATCTGCGTTTCCCTTTTGGTAAGAGGAGCGGCTATGCCTTCCATAGTTTTTGTAAAACCGCGAAATTGGTTTAATACTTGCTTGGCAACCCGGGGTCTGGTCATCAAGCTTTCATTTATGGGATATTCACCACTGTGGGCTCGTCTTATGGTGCCAGCCAGCTCGTCGGCACTGGCTCTCTTACTCACGCAGGCTACGGCTGCAGTCTTAATTACTTCAAAAAGCTCTTCATCATTAGGGTCAGGGCTTAGCACTATTACCTTAGTGTTTGGATAGTATTGGGCAATTTTTCTACCCAGCTCAATCCCGCTGAGGCTAGCCAGGTCAGAGCCAAGTAAAGCGACATCCGGGAGATTAGCTTCAATTAGCTCGAGTGCGTTCTGAGTTGAGTCGCATTCCAATATCTCCAGGTCAGGTTGTTGAGACAGTGCCTGATGCACTCCGGCTCTGAAAAGTGCTTGCTCATCAATTATCATAACTTTGATCTTATCCATCAGCTACCTCCTGCTGAAGCTTTACATCTTTAATTTAAACACCCTCCTGGTTATTTAGATTTAGCTCCGGTGATTTATCGTATAACGTAATCTCTTTGATGTCAATATTATATCATTTCGCACTGCCAAGCATTTAAGAGGCTTGACAAGTGCCATTAAGGTAGTATAATAGTAATAGGCCAAAAGTACTAAATAGTGGTGCGGTAATAATGAACAAGCGAAGGTCTAATATAGAGATAATAGCGGATATGCTCAAGGTGGGGGAAAATGGCGCGGGCAAGACGGAGATTATGTATAGCGCCAATATGAGTTATGCCCAGATACAAAAGTATCTCGGTTTCCTCTTGAGCCACGGGTTCATCAACAAAGTGAAGGTGGGAAATCCTGTAGTTACCTATCAGGTAACGGGCAAAGGAGGAGAGCTGCTCAAGAATATAAACAGCATAGTTGAAGTACTCGAGTTCCGAAATGGCAATGGCAATAATGGCCATGGAGCTTGAGACTCGAATGTTGTGGAGTTATAGAGGGGTGCCTGGAAGTAGCGTGAGGTCACCCCTTATTTAAATAAAAATATAAGGAGTTATTATGATAGGAGCGGTATATGTCTGAAAAAAGGATGTTAATAGTAGATGCTGAGCTGGTGAAAAAAATAGACGACCATCGTGGTGATATAGGCCGGTCTGAGTTCATCGACTTCCTTATTGAGAGTCAGTTGAAGGAAAAGGAAGAAGGTAAAAAGCAAGGCAGCGTAACCCGAGAAGAATTTCACCAGTTTCAGGAAGGCACGAAAGAGCTATTGCGCAATTTCTTGGAATTCTTTATCAGCTACGGGTTGGAGTTA
>JBGPRV010000101.1:0-5379 GCA_041489785.1 Dehalococcoidia bacterium
ATGCAGTATGAGCTAAGATTTTGGTGAAACTAAATTATTACTAGTGCATTATACTACTGGGGTACACTTATTTTTTCTACTGGCTAATATGGATTTAAACGAAGAAAAAGAGCTTGTTAGGCAAGCACAAAAAGCCCCCGACGCTTTTGCCAAGCTTTACGACCAGTATTATCCCAAAATCTTTGGCTATGTCTTGAGGCGGACTGCCAACCTGGAAGCTGCCCAGGACATTACTTCAGAGACATTTTTAAAGGCATTGAGGAAGCTCTGGCAATTTCAATGGCGCAATGTCTCTTTTTCCTCGTGGCTGTATAAAATCGCCACCAATGAGGTTAACCAGTACTTTAGAAAAGCCGAATACAAAAAATCTGTATCACTGGAGGAATTACAGGAACAGGGTTTTGAACTTATATCATCCCATGACCCCGAAAGCGAACTAATAGAAGCGCAGGAAAAATTAAAACAACATCAGGATTTTATGGAAATTCAGAGAAAAATTGTTCGGCTCCCTGCTAAATACCAGGAAGTCATTGCTCTCAGATTTTTTGAGAAAAAACAGATTAATGAAATCGCTGAAATCCTGGGGAAAAAAGAGGGAACGATAAAATCTCTGCTCCACAGAGCAGTGGAGAAATTAAGAGAAGCAGATTAGACCACCCCACGAGAATCTTGCGACTTTTTGAGTTAAATAATGCAACCTTTTTCGACATTCTGCATTTACAGTAACAGAAGGAGGTAAAGTTTATGAAACACGAGGACTTTATCGAAAAACTAGAACACCTGAAGACTCCGGACATCGAGCTCCCGGGCCATAGACAGGCCCTAAAAATGTTTTTGCTCAACTCAGGACGCTTTAAGCAGAGGACTGTAATGAATTGGGCAAAAGTATTAGCCCCCATAACTGCTGCTGTGCTTTTAATAACGGTTGTAGGATTTTTCGCAGTGGATAGGTCCGGGCCTCTATATTTGGGAGAGAATCAAATCAGCAAGTTCACTTCTTATGATGAATTACAGGAATTCGTGAAAACGAACGCAGGATATAAACAATTCTACTGGGGATTCTCAAGAGGGGATGTCTTCCTTGCGCCAGGTGGTGCCGAAAATGCTGATCTTGCCCCAGCTGTCTCAGGTCACTCTACCACCAATATTCAGGTTGCCGGGGTGGACGAAGCAGACATTGTTAAGACCGACGGAGAGTACATCTACCTCGCTTCAGGGAACAAGACCATCATCGTGAAGGCTTATCCCCCTGAACAAGCTGAAGTGCTGTCGGAGATCGAGTTAGGGGGAACGGTTATCGGAATATTCATCAATGGAGACAGGCTGGTCGTGTTTGAGGAGGAAACACCTTATTACGCTTACTATGATGTTGGGTGGGACTCTGCGGAAAAATTCTACATGCCTTACATATCACCTAAGGTGTATATCAAAGTATATGATGTCTCAGACAGGGAAAACCCTCAATTGCAGAGAGAACTTTCTACCAATGGTCAATATGTGAGTTCGCGGATGATTGGCGATTACGCTTATGTGGTGGTAAATGAGCCTGTGTATGAGCAGGACGATGAAGTAAACCTCCCCAAGATTGACTCCAGCGGCAACGAGACGGAAATACCGGCCACAGATATCTACTATTCCGATGTCGCTGACTATTACTATATGTACACCACCATTATAGCTGTAAATACGCAGAACGATGGCCAGGAGCCAACGTCTGAAACAATCCTGCTGGGAGCCTCCAGCAACCTGTATGTCTCTGCAGATAACATTTACCTGACCTTCCCGGTGTGGGGTACCGATGTATTGGGGATGGAGGTCTGGGATTCCCCAAAAACCTCCATCCACCGGATTCAAATAGACGGTGCCCAGCTAGATTATGTGGCCAGTGGAGAAGTCCCTGGTATGGTGCTGAATCAGTTCTCGATGGATGAGTATGAGGGCTACTTCAGGGTGGCCACGACAACCCATGGCGAAAAACCCCTAAACAACGTGTACGTTTTGAATAGGGCACTCAACATCACCGGCTCACTGGAGGAGCCCCTCGCTCCAGGGGAAACCATCTATTCCGCCAGGTTTATGGGAGAAAGATGCTATCTGGTGACTTTCAGGAACATTGACCCTCTATTTGTGATAGACCTGAGTAACCCCGAGGCCCCCAAGGTTCTTGGTGAGTTGAAGATAACTGGCTACTCAAGCTACCTGCATCCCTACGATGAAACCCATATCATAGGGATAGGCAAAGAGACAGTGGCGGAGCGCGAAGACTTTGCCTGGTATCAAGGAGTCAAGATATCGCTCTTTGATGTCAGCGATGTCAACAACCCCGTGGAGATAGGTAAGTATGAAATAGGGGACCGGGGAACAGATTCGCCGGTCCTGTGGGATCACAAGGCATTCCTGTTTGATAAGGAAAGAAACTTGCTGGTGATACCCGTTCTAGAGGCGAAGATAAATGCAACGCAGTATCCTGGGGGAGTTTCTTCGTCGGCTTACGGCCAGCCTGTCTGGCAGGGCGCATATGTCTTTGATATATCTATCAATGGGCTCCAACCCAGAGGTCAAATCACCCATGTCGAGAACATCACCGACCCTGAACAACAGTATTACTACTATTACTCTCCTTTTGCAGTAGAGCGGTCCCTCTACATAGATAATGTCCTCTACACTATCTCGGACGCCAAGATAATGATGAACAACCTGGAGAGTCTGGACTACATCGACGAAGTGGAGCTTCCATACCCAACCTGGATACCTTATGACTACCTCCCTGGTGTGACCAGGTCCGAGGAACCGTCAGCGGGTGCTGAATCTGGAGGTGAAACACTTCCAAAATAGCCAAATCTGAATTGAGGAGTAAGGCTAGAGAGTTCAAATATTTACAGGAGTGAACGAAATGAAGAAGATACTGGTAATCGTATTAGCTTTAGTGTTGCTGTTGCCGGTGATAGCCTCTATTCAGCCAGCTCAGCCGGCAGCAGGCGAGGTGCTCGAATCCGATAAAGAGCGAATTACTTCACCAAACGTTACTCAGAGTGAGCAAGCATTGCTGGTTGAAGGAAACAGCGCCTTCGCCTTTGAGCTTTATCGGGCGCTTAAAGGGAAGGGGGACAATATTTTCTACTCTCCCTATAGCATCTCACTGGCGCTGGCGATGACATATGCCGGAGCGAATGGCGAAACCGCTCAGCAGATGGCCGATACCCTTCAATTCATGCTTGAACAGGAGAGGCTGCACCCGGCGTTTAACTGGCTCGATGCCGAACTTGCTAAAAGGGGCCAAGGCGCTCAAGGTAAGGATGGGAAAGGATTCAGGCTGAATATTGCTAACGCCATCTGGGGGCAAAAGGATTATGAATTCCTGCCCGCCTTCCTCGATGTCCTGGCTGAGAACTACGGTGCCGGGCTGAGAATACTGGACTTTAGAACGGAGACGGAAAAGTCTCGCGTCGCCATTAACGATTGGGTCAGTGACCAGACGGAAGAGCGCATCACAGACCTTATCCCGCCAGGCGCAATTACTGAATTGACCCGCCTTGTTTTGACCAACGCCATCTACTTCAATGCTGCCTGGGAGAATCCTTTCGATAAGAAAATGACAGCAAACGGTCCGTTCTATCTTCTTGACGGCGGGCAGGTAACAGTACCGATGATGAAGCAGACGGAGTCATTTGGTTACGCCGAGGGGGAAGGATACCAGGCAGTCGAGTTGCCATATGATGGCAATGAACTCTCCATGGTGATTTTGCTTCCTGCCTCCGGCAACTTCCAGGCTTTTGGAAAAGGACTTCAAGCTCAACAGGTTGATGCCATCATAAAGGATCTGCAAAACACTCGGGTCACCCTGACGATGCCCCAGTTTAAATTCGAGTCACAATTCAGCTTGAAGGACACCCTCGCTGAGATGGGCATGCCAGATGCCTTTTCTCCTGACGACGCGGATTTCTCCGGAATGACTGGTAATCCTGAGCTATTCATATCAGACGTTGTACACAAGGCATTCGTTGCCGTGGATGAAGATGGCACCGAGGCTGCTGCTGCCACCGCAGTGATTGTCGGAACAACGTCAGCGCCCACAGAACCTCCTGTGGCAGTCACCCTAGACCGCCCCTTCATCTTCCTGATTCGCGACATCCAGACGGGTGCCATTCTCTTTATCGGGCGCGTCCTGAATCCCGCTCTATAAGAAAATTCCGCCTGTATTGCACGAAAGCCTGTTAAGGGATTTGTAAAATACAAGGGCTGGATATCCCGACACCGGGATATCCAGCCCTTCTGATTTTGAGGATAATCTGAATCTACAACCTGAGCTTCGTTGCTTCCTTCATTGGTCGCCTCTGCGAAAGCTGGTAGAGCGTAAGACAATCTTAGCCCTCATACGAAAGTAAGATTACTAATGGGTGATTGACGGGAGTGTGAATGGGTCTTAGACTATATTCAATCAGTCTTAGGGGGTATTGCATATGCCTGTAAAAATAGATGGCCGAATTTATTATAGGACTGCTGAAGTTTGTCAGATAGTTGGCATAGGTAAGAGCACGCTGTTTCGCTGGATTAGGCAAAACATCGTACAGGATGCCGAATACAGAGACAGAAAAGGGTGGAGGTTGTTCGCGGAGGATGAACTACTCAATCTTAAGTCAGAGACTAACAAAATTCAGAAGGTCCGTGTGGCCGGAATGTGAGAAATACCAGCGATTTTAAAGAACACGCATATTTTTCGTTAAAGGTAACAAACCAATCAGATTGAACAGAACCTAATCCTCGAAACGGGATTGGAACCGACCCTCATCGGTGTCAAGAAATTCCTTAAAGGACATTCAAGATTTTTCTGCCCTCGTGCTATGATTTAGGAAATATTTGTGAGAAGAGAGACCAGAAATTCATGATAGCATTTGAGGCGCGATGCAGCACTACCGCTATGGGGATAATGCCTCATAGGGATGTTGAGCAGGCGCTAAAGCTCGCCTTGAGCCTGGATATCCCGTTCTGGCCTCAGCTTCCCAAAGTGAGCTTGTATGAAGATATGTATGTTCAAGCATCGCAGAATTTTCCCGGCATAGCTATTGACTTTGACAAAGGGAGGCTTAGTTTCGACACTGCACGATTTGAACAAGAACTCGACGGGTATTTCGTGAAAATGGATATCCCGGAGGCTTTTGCTCTCACCGCCGAGTATTCCGCAGTATTCCACAAGTTTCTCTCTAAGGAGCTTCAAGGTTATAAAGCTATCAGGGGGCAGAACATCGGTCCCGTTAGTTTCGGCTTTAAGGTGCTTGATGAGAACCTCAAGCCGGTCATTTATAACGATGAGGCAAGAACTATTTTGTTTGATTTTATTCAAAAGAAAGCCAACATTCAGTATCGGGAGCTTAAGGAACG
>JBGPRV010000102.1:0-5353 GCA_041489785.1 Dehalococcoidia bacterium
ATCATTTTTGCTTCACCGATATTCTTCTATGGTGTTACCAGCCAGGCGAAGGCCATAATAGACAGATGTCAGGCGCTTTGGGTGAGAAGACATGTGCTGGGCATGGGCAAGGAAGATAAGCGAGAGCGAAGAGGGGTATTCATCTCGGTGGGCGCTACTCAAGGTACAAAGCTCTTTGATGGCGCAGTGCTCACAGTGAAGTACTTTTTTGATGCTATCGGTGTCAAATATTCTGGTGATTTATTAGTCAGGGGAATAGATAACAAAGGCCAAATTAAAGAGTATCCTACAGCTCTCGAGGATGCCTTTCGCCTCGGTCAAGAGCTTGTCCGTGGAAATAGAGACGGACAATGAAGGCAATAGTAGCTGATAATCTAACCAGGATGTTTGGTCATCTTGTTGCCGTAGCCCATATCTTATTAGAATAGGTTCTTACTTCTTCTCAAGGATGGAAGCTGATTGAGGGGGTGAGGAAAGCCAATGGAAATAATGAGGATTTGAGTGTCGATGACGATTATGGTGGCGATACTTTTTCCTCCAACGAGCCAAGAGCAGAGGATAATTATGAAGTGCTTAGCTTAGTAGCGTTTAGCTTGCCGTGTAGGCTTTACATTGCCTCGATAATCAGGAGCGGTGATGTTGAATACAAGGCTTATCATTGGGTCCACCATTCGTGAGCTGATGCGTGTTTCAATCTCGTCTAAAGAGAGACATGTAGTGACCACCATGGGCAACCGGGCATTATAACGGTAGTTTATCAATTGATATAGCTTCTCCTGAGCCCAGGGCGTGGCCGATTGCTCCCCGAAGTCATCGAGTATCAGCAACGGAGTTTCTTTAAGCTTCTCAGAAAACTCGTCATAGGATATTTTGCTATCTGGACTGAATGTAGAACGTAAGTGGTCCAGAAGGTCGGGAACAACCACAAAGAAGACTGGTTTTCCTTGTGCCAGCCGATAATTAGCGATAGCTGCTGCCAGATGAGTCTTACCACAGCCATTAACGCCTTGAAATATTAGCCAACCCTCTGGTGAGCGAGCAAATTCTACTGCTAAGTTGAAAGCCTGGCGCAAATTTTGCCGCTGTTCTAGAGGAAGTTCCATCCTCTTGTGGTCAAAATTATCAAAGGTCATATTTCGTAATAGCTCTAACTCTAAGCCGCCTTGGGATTCCAGGGGCGATGCTGGTTCAATCGTCCATACCTGGCAGGATTCATTATTAGCAAGATGGCCGCGTAAGCGTTCATCCATTCTTTCTAGCGGTACATCGGTGGTGATTACCGTGGCCAGTCTGGTATTGAAGCGATGCTGAAGGAGTTGCTCCAGTTTCTCTTTAGACCAGGTAGTAGCGCTTCCCGGAGTAAGGTCATCAAGCACTAATAAAGGCACATTCTTTACTTGCTCAAACAGCTCGTCATAAGTGGTGTCGCTTGTAGGGCTGAAGGCGGAGCGGAGGTGGTCCAGGAGGTCAGCAGTACCGATGTAAAATACAGGCTCCCCTAAGCTGACACGGTGATTGGCGATAGCACAAGCCAGGTGTGTTTTACCGGAGCCGCTGGGACCTGAGAATACCAGCCAACCCTCGGGATTATCAGCAAAGACTTTGGCAGCCTGGTAAACTTTAGCAAGGTGCTCCTGAGATTCTTCGCTGCGCTCAGAATGACGGGTAGGTTTTCCTTTAGGAGATAAATTGTCAAAGGTAAGCTGCGACAGAGAACCTAAATTGCTGTATTTCTCAAGATATTCTGTTTTTTTCTTTCTCAGCTCCCCTTTACTGCAGCGACAGGGTACCACTCGGCTGAAATCAACTTTCCCTGAATCTAGAGCAGGATGAACAAAGCCCGCCCCTTTGCAAATAGGGCAGATTTCACCTGCGCTTTCTTCCAAGGGAAGCGGAATGTTATCTTTTGACGAGGTGTCCGTATCGGCCCTTGATATATTTGTCTGGGCCATTCTTTTTAATGTCTCTCTTATACTCTCCACTGTCTTTACCTTCGCTAGCCCATCTTTCAAGGATGCGGGCAATATATCTCCAGCTGCGTTTATTCAGCGTAACTGCTTCCTTAAAGGCTTCTTCAATCCACTGGGGTGGATAAATCTTCGCTGCTTCCTTAAGTTCTTCAGCAATCATGGGCGTTATCAGGCCGATATTCTGCTCGTACAGAGCAAAAACATTGATAGTCGGCGACTGACGGCTATCAACGGTCAGAGAATAAACATCCTCGAGCATGCCATTTATATTTAAGGTCGAGTGTAATAGAGCACCGTGCTCTACAGCTGAGTCCAAAGCCTGGCGAAGTGTCTCCTCGCCTAACTCGGCTGACAGCCGACAGCTTTCAGCTCTCAGTTCCTTGTAAGTAACAAATTGAGTATGGTCTGGCTTTCGCAGGATAAGATAAGCCACATACAACACTACTTTAAGTTCAGCCAGGTCTTGAATTTTAGGCATCACCTGGGTAAAGAAAGAGTCAGGCACGGAGATAAAACCTGTTTCCCATTGAGAGCTTGATAATTGCCGATCAGGCATCTTTTCACCCTTTAGAGGCAGAAATCAGCTCAGCCTCTACATTATCAAACTTGGCAATCCTTTCCAGGAAGCGCAGCTTGATTTGTCCTAAAGGACCATTGCGGTGTTTGGCTATGTGAATATCGGCGATGCCGCGGGGATAAGGTTCCCTCTCAATATCATGCACCCTGCTCCAATCTTCCGCAGAACAATTCAGATCTTCTCGGTGAATGAAAATAACCACGTCAGCATCCTGCTCAATACTACCAGATTCGCGCAGGTCAGAAAGCTGAGGTACATGAGAGGGACGCGCTTCTATAGCCCGACTGAGTTGTGATAGGGCTAAGATAGGCACATTCAGTTCCCGGGCTAAAGTCTTTAGGGCACGAGTTATGTTACTGATCTCCTGGACTCGTGTTTCATTCTTGCCATCGCCTTGTATCAGTTGCAGATAATCCACGATGATCAGGTTGATGCCGCGTTCGAAATGAAGTCGCCGTGCCTTGCTCCTTATATCTGCCACGCGAAGCATGGGGGAATCATCAACATAGATGAGTGCCTCAGATAAAACGCCGCTGGCTTGCATGATTTTTGTCTCATCCTTCTCACTAAAGTGCCAAAGGCGAACCTTGGTAGAATCAACCCCGGATTCGCTGGCTAGAAGCCTCTGTACTACCGCGTCTCGAGACATCTCCAAACTGAATAACGCAATACAAGCCTTCTGGTTAATAGCGGTATTCCTAGCGACATTTAGGGCTAAACTGGTCTTACCCAGACTGGTCTTGGCGGCTAGAACGATTAAGTCAGTCCTCTGTAATCCTCCTAGAAAATCATCCAAGGCAGTAAAACCAGTTAGAATGTGAGGTATTTCCCCTGCCCTAAGCGCAGTAGCCGGCCCACCTCCCTCAAAATATTGACCGAGAAGCTCACGAATCGGAACAAGGCCTCGAAGGCCCTGTCTGGCTCGCACTTTAAACAGGATATCTTCAGCGTCATTGAGGCTAGCCTCAACATCTGGGCTGGCTTCGTAGCCAAGGGCCGCGATTTGCCCAGCGGCGGCGATCAGTCGCCGCATCACTGCTGTATTGGATACTATTTGAGCATAATATTCAACATGGAGGGATGTGGGCACATTACTTATTGAATGGCTTAGGAAAGCAGCACCACCAATTTGCTCCAGCTTGTCCCGACGCATTAGCTCATGGGCCACTGTAATCTGGTTTATAGCTTCATTGCGCTGATAAAGAGAGAAACAAGCTTGGTAGATTACCCGATTTGTTTCTGAAAAAAAATCCTCAGGCTTGAGAGAAGCAGCAATTTTTAATATAGCCTCAGGGTCAATAAGCAGAGACCCAATTACTGCCTCTTCGGCTTCAATATCATGGGGTGGTAATTTTTCCTCGGCCATGCCTACTCTTTCTCCTCCTCTTTCCCTTCCTCTTTTTCTTTCGCCTTCCTTTTCTTTTTCTCTACTTTTTTCTCTGCCTCTGCCTCTGCCTCTGCCTCTTTCTCTTCCTCCTCGATGACCACCGTAATTTTCGGCTTAATGTCGCTGGCTAACTTAACAGCTACTTCATAGCTACCTGTTTGGCGGAAAGGTTTCTCTATGTCTATCTTCCTTTTATCAATAACAGAACCTATGGCCCGACTTAATTCTTCAGCGACGTTGGCAGCGGTAATAGAGCCAAACAAGCGCTCTCCGGCACCCATGCGAGCTTTAAGGCGAATTTCCCTTCCCTCAATTTGCTGAGCCAGTTCAACCAATTTCTCCCGGTCAATACTTCCCTCAAGCTTCTCCCTCTCTAGCCTGGACTCTACTTGCTTAATGACCGTGGAGGTGGCTACCAAAGCTAAACCCCGAGGCAAAAGGAAATTCTTGGCATAACCTTTGCTCACTTCCTTTATCTCTCCAGCCTTTCCCCTTCCAGGGACGTCTTCTAACAAAACGATTTTCATAAAATTCCTCACCTCGCTCAGAATGACAAAAATCTCGCTGCTGATATAGCAGCATTAGCGCCATCTCCAGCAGCAGTTATCGCCTGTCTGGCTGAATTATGGCGGACATCTCCAGCAGCAAATATTCCGGGAATCTTCGTTTCCATGAGTTCGTTGGTGATTATGTAGCCTTCTTCGTCTAAGGATAACAATCCCCGCCACTGGGCACTATTGGACTCTGAGCCGATAGCCACAAAAACACCTGCTAGCTCTAATATTGATAGTTTAGCATTTTTGGTGCTTTTTAGCATGATTTGCTTAACTACCCCAGCGCCTTCAATTTGGGTTACTACAGTATCCCAAATAAACTCTATCTTGGGTTCGGCCATAGCCCTTTCCTGAAATATCTTGCCGGCTCGAAGCTGGCTGCGACGGTGGATGACCTTAACCGAGGAAGCAAATTTGCTCAGGTAAAGAGCTTCAGTGACAGCAGCATCGCCGCCACCTATTACAGCCACTATTTCACCTTTAAATAAAGGGCCGTCACAGGTAGCACAATAGGAAACTCCCTTGCCCACAAATTCATCTTCCCCAGACACGCCTAGTTTGCGAAATTGTGAGCCGGAGGCGATGATTATCGACTCAGCTACAAAATCGCCTTCGCTGGTGCTGACCAGATTATGCCTTGGGCTGGGCACCACTTTGGTAACCTCGGCAAGCAAGATTTCCAATCCATAGCTAGTGGCTTGCTCATGGATAAGTTGTCCTAACTCAATACCTGAGATACCTTTGGGAAAGCCGGGGTAATTCTCCACTCGCTCAGCGTTGGTTATTTGCCCGCCAATTACTCCCTTTTCGATAAGCAAGGTATTAAACCTCGAGCGGGCGCAATATAGCCCGGCGGTGAGCCCCG
>JBGPRV010000103.1:0-5338 GCA_041489785.1 Dehalococcoidia bacterium
ACCGGGCTGAATGGCAAAACCTGATGAGACACAATATGAAGCTAGATTTCTCCTGGAAAGCCTCGGCCAGAAAATACGAAGAGCTTTATCTGCGAGCGCGGAATGTATGTCAGACAGGAGACATTATCCAGAAATGACAGAGGGAAAGGACAAAAGGAAAGAGGTGTCCTCAAAGGATAAGATAAATACTCAATCAGTGTGCTATGACATAAGCATGCTGAGCGATGACGATCTTTTTCTCTTCAATGAAGGGTCTCATTATCGGCTTTATGAAAAGCTTGGAGCTCATCCCCTAACGGTGGATGGAGTGGCAGGAACCTATTTTGCCGTGTGGGCACCTGATGCCAAGCAGGTCTCTGTCATGGGTGACTTTAACAGTTGGGATAAGTCAAGCCACCCACTGCGCCCAAAAGGGCAATCCGGTGTCTGGGAAGGATTTATACCTGGTGTGGCTAAGGGCACAATCTACAAGTATTACGTTGTCTCTCATCACCGTGGCTATTGTGTGGGAAAAGCCGACCCGTTTGCTTTCTATAGCGAAACGCCTCCCAAAACAGCCTCCATCGCCTGGGACTTAGATTATAGCTGGGGAGACCAGGCGTGGATGGAGAAGCGACGCACTCACAATGCCCTTGATGCCCCCATCTCCATCTACGAAGTGCATCTGGGCTCCTGGCAGCGGGTGCCCGAGGAGGGGAATCGCTACCTCAGCTATCGGGAACTGGCTCCCAGGCTAGCTGAGTACCTGAAGCAGCTGGGATTTACCCATGTTGAGTTTCTTCCGGTAATGGAGCACCCGTTCTATGGCTCCTGGGGCTATCAGAGCACAGGATACTTTGCCCCCACAAGTCGCTACGGCACCCCCCAGGATTTCATGTACCTCGTTGACTATTTGCACCGGCATGACATAGGTATAATCCTCGACTGGGTACCTTCCCATTTCCCTAATGATGAACACGGACTGGGATATTTCGATGGAACACATCTCTACGAGCACGGTGACCCGAGACAGGGCATTCATCCCGACTGGAACAGTTTTATTTTCAATTATGGTCGACAAGAAGTGAGGAGCTTTCTTCTTAGCAGCGCATTGTTCTGGCTCGATAAATATCACGTCGATGGTTTGCGTGTAGACGCAGTGGCCTCCATGCTCTATCTGGATTACGGCCGTAAAGAAGGTGACTGGATACCCAATCAATATGGAGGACATGAAAACCTGGAGGCTATTGCTTTCTTGCGACGCTTAAACGAAGCGATCTACCAGGAGAAACCTGATGTGCAAATCATTGCCGAAGAGTCCACTGCCTGGCCCATGGTATCCCGGCCAATTTATGTCGGAGGCTTAGGCTTCGGCCTGAAGTGGGACATGGGCTGGATGCATGATACCCTGGAGTATATGACCAAGGATCCCGTATATCGAAAATATCACCATAATAACCTGACTTTCCGCTTGATTTATGCCTTCTTTGAAAACTTTATCCTGCCGCTTTCTCACGATGAAGTAGTACATGGCAAAGGTTCACTCTTAGGAAAGATGCCGGGAGACGACTGGCAGAAGTTCGCTAACTTGAGGCTCCTTCTGGGATCTATGTATGCCCAGCCTGGGAAAAAGCTCCTATTTATGGGAGGGGAGTTTGGCCAGTGGCGGGAGTGGGTACACGACGAGAGCCTGGAATGGCATCTGCTTCAATACTTACCCCATTCCGGTCTTCAGCGGTGGGTCAGCGACTTAAACCGTGTATATCGGAGTCAGCCTGCCCTTTACCAGGTGGATTTCGATCCAGCGGGCTTCGAGTGGGTTGACTGTAACGATGTGGAACACAGCGTGATTAGTCTCATTCGCAAGGGACGGTCTCGCAACGACATTATTGCCGTCGTGTGTAATTTTACCCCCATGACCCATTTCAACTATAGAATCGGAGTGCCGCAACCAGGATTCTGGAGAGAGCTGTTAAACAGCGATGCCAGGGAATATGGAGGCAGCGGTCAAGGCAATCTAGGCAGAGTGGAAGCAGCGCCGATTCCCTTCCATGGCCGCCCCTATTCCCTGACCTTCACTCTACCACCCCTGGCTGCTGTGTTTTTCAAAAGCGGAGAGAAATAGTCACGAGCTTTACCTTAATACATATACTGCATTTATCAGTTGTCAAGGATTCCCCTTTGAATTTTTTGCTTTGACAGGCAGCTAAGAACACAGTAAAATTTTAATAGTTAATCCAACAATATAAAGAGCAATGTTATGCCCAAGACCGGTGCACACATGACACCTGGATGGCGACAATTCGAAAAGTTCATCGCTCGCATTGAACAGGCGATGGCACCAACCGGTGCCGTCGTGAAGTCTCCTGATCGGATCCCCGACAAGGTAACCGGCGAGCTGCGGGAAATTGACGCCTCAATCTGATACAAGATCGGCACGTGCCCAGTTCTTGTCACAATCGAGTGTCGCGATCGCAGCAACACCGAAGACGTTCGCTGGATTGAACAGCTTTCCGAAAAGCAGCGGAGTATCGGTGCCGCCATCACGGTGGCTGCCTCTTCCAAAGGGTTCTCCGTGCCGGCGGTAAAAAAGGCCGCCGCATTGGGAATACAAATCCGTACACTAACCGACGCGTCTCCCGATGACTTCGTACAATGGCTGAGATTCCAGAATGTTCAGCTTTCCGTCACCGAATGGTCTTTGGAAGGCCTTACGCTAGAGCTGTATGACACGCCGCCAGACGCCGAACTCTCGCAGGAAGTCCAGGATCTTTTCCGCAAACAAGGACCGTTCGCACCGATTTTCATTCGCAATTGTGATGGCAAGCGATTCCACATCCGGAACATTCTGGTGGAATGGAACAAGAGGAACGGATTCTTCTATCCGGAGAACGTCCCCGATGACGGAACAAAGGTGCAAAGGACTTTGCATCAGCCAATGGAACGCAATTGCCTCCATGTGGAAACCACAAGGGGCAAATACGATGTCCACGTGATACATATTTCGCTATCCTTTTCAAAGTCCCAGTCGCTAGTACCGCTTGCGCGTCTAGCGGAATACGCAGATCCCAGTGATCCACTGGTACAAACAGCTGAGTGGGACATCCGAAAGCAGCTCACATTATCGTTGCATCGCGATCTGGCATCTGGAGAAACCAAGGTCGGGCTTACTACGTGCGAGGAGGAGAACGGGGCATAACAAGATCGTTGCAGCCGACGTGCTACCCGTATGATTATTCGACCGTTAATGAAGATGGAAAGATGCTCGATGGTGTTCAAGCCGCCGTGGCGTGGGTCGCACGCGGCTGAACTCAGCGTTACCTACCAATAGTAATGCATCGTCTCCAGAGAAAAGCCTTTAAGACAGCAGTCACTCCCTAAACACAACGATTACCATAATCTTACCCCTTCTTCCAGTGTAACTACTGAATTCTCTCCACCTTGAGTAGATTTGTGGAGCCAGCTACCCCAACTGGAATGCCCCCGGTGATTACTATCAAATCGCCCGGTTTTGCCAGACCTAGTTCTTTAGAAAGTTTAGCCCCCATCGCGAATAACTCTTCCACCGACGAGGGCCCGGCTATTTGGAAGGGATAAACACCCCAGCACAGCATTAATCTCCCCACAACTACAGCATCAGTGGTTATCGCCAGAATGGGCATCTTCGGTCGGTATTTTGATACCCGCCCCGCTGTACTACCAGACCGGGTAAAAGCCACAAGAGCCGCTGCTCCCAGACTTTGCGCCGTATGGCAGGCACTATAGCTTATCAATTCATCCGTCTTTTGCTCCAGCCATCTGCCTCGTTCTGACAGCATTTGCTCGTAGGGCAGTTTGCCTTCTACCTCCCGGGCAATCTTCGCCATCATCTTTACTGCCTGTATTGGATATTTCCCTGTGGAGGTCTCCTCTGAGAGCATGACGGCATCGGTACCATCAAATATGGCATTAGCCACATCAGTGACCTCGGCCCGCGTTGGCCTAGGGGCGTTCACCATGGACTCCAGCATTTGCGTAGCGGTAATCACTGGCTTGCCTGCCTGGTTACATTTCTTGATAATCTCCTTCTGCACCAGCGGCACTTTTTCCAGGGGAATATCCACACCAAGGTCTCCCCGCGCTACCATTATGCCTTCGCTAGTTGCTAGTATGCTGTCAAATTTGTCAACTGCCACGCCCCTTTCAATCTTGGCAATAATTGGTATATCTGCATCGTTCTCACATAATATGGCTCTGACACTGGTTACGTCCTCAACATTGCTGACAAAGGAGAGAGCCAGGTAATCAGGCTGCTGCCTGACAGCGAAGAGAATGCATTCTCGTAAAGTATCGCTAATGAAAGGGGCAGAGGTACGCATACCAGGCACCACTAGCCCCCGTCCCTCTGTGAGTATCCCCCCAACCATGACCTTACATCTAACCTCTGTGCCTTGCCTCTCCAGTACCTTGAGTTGCATGGCACCGTCATCAAGCAATACGGTATCCCCCACTTTTATATCTTGAGGAAGGGTAGGAAGATTAATTGGTATTACCTTGTCGTCTCCCCTTATTTGCCTGGTGGTGAGGATAATCTGCGCACCCTTTTTCAGTCTGGCTTGACCATCTTTCAGCTTGCCCGTGCGATACTTTGGCCCGGGCAAATCTATAAGTATAGCAACAGGGGTTGCCAGACGGTGGGATAGCTTCCTCACAGTCTGGATATGACGGGTTTGTTCTCTGTAGGTACCGTGAGATAGATTAAATCTGGCGACATTCATGCCAGCCTTTATCAGTTGCTCAATCACGGCAGCCGAGCCAGTAGCCGGACCGATAGTGCACACTATTTTTGTTCGCCTTCCAAAAAAGCTGGAGCGTTTCATATCACCGCCTCTCTCTGCCAAAGTATTACCTATCAATAACTCCGATACCAGTCCTCTGTCACCGGGGCGAATTTGCCGTTTCCAGCCCCCAGCCTGGAATACCACGACTTACCGTAGCTATCAGCTATCTCAGCCAGTTTCTTCAATCTTGGAGCAGCCGTATTCGGGAAGAAATTCATCCTTTCTTCCCGAATACGAATTTGGGCGCCCTCCTGCCACAGGGCACGCCCGGCCAGAAAACCCAGAAGCTCCTGCCTTACAGGCTATCTCTACTTGTTTCTGGAATGAGTTGAAGTCAACGCCAGCACTGAGCAGTACCCAGGGTAGTCGGGATGCTTGATTTAACTCTTGGCACAACCCCAGCAGCTTTCCTTCATCTTGCTCAAACTTAATATCTGCCGGGAATTCTGCTTTCAACACATCAATGGGCAAGGCAGTAATCTGCCGGGCAGTTTCGATTACCAGACCAGGCTTTATCTCAGCAAACTTCTTCGAGGATG
>JBGPRV010000104.1:0-5327 GCA_041489785.1 Dehalococcoidia bacterium
ACCCGTCTTTCCAGAGCATTGCTCAATTTCCGAACCAGGTCCCGGAAGTCCACCCTCTCCTCAGCGCTGAAGAATATGGTCAGGTGCTCATCCTGGGAATCATAGCGAGCCGCTAGCGGCTTCATCTTTAAACCAAGTTGGGTTGCCATTTCATGGCACTTGCTTAAGGCTTCTTTTTCCAGGTTCCGCCGAGCTTCCTCTAAATCCTCTGCTTCTGCCTGGCTTACTACCTTCATTAATTGCTCGCCTGGGTGGGACGGGGCTTCCAGAGTAATAACTTTAGCCACATCCAGACCACGACCCGTATCCACCACTACATAGTCGTTTACTTGCAGGGATATCTCACCAGCGTCACAGTAGACTAATTTTCCTCTAGAGCGGAATTTAACCCCAATTATGTTAGCCATCAAGATATATTATATTCTAAACTCGGCAATGACATTCTTGTTCAGGATTTTATACTCAGTTTTTTCTGGGTAAATTGAGCATCAGCCATTCTAATGCTAAACGGGGATTAACATTCTTAGAGATTTCCTCCTGTAGCAAGCAAAGATTAGCAAGAAACCCTTTAATTTCGCTCAGACTTAATCCCCCGGCTTGTTCTTCCAGAGCTATCTCATAATCTACATTGATGACGGCCTCCTGGCAACCACCTTTAATGAGCATCAAATCACGCCACCAGTCGAGCCAAATCTCTATTATTTCTGCCCCGGCTCTCCGGTTCTGGCTAAACTGGCTTGCTAGCTCTTGGGCATAGGCAAACCTCTGCTCTAAGCTCCGACTTGTCGGAGTTAATAAAGAGACCAGCCTGGCTATCCTCTGGGACCGTTGCTCTAATATATCGTCATTTGCCAAAGCGGACACTGCCCAGCCAAGGCGACCATGGCACAATTGAGTCAAAAGCTTTGCTTTATTAGCATCAACGTTATATGAGTTGACGAGTACCTCCTGTACTCGCTCTGATGGCACAGGCTTCAATTCCAGCCGCTGACAACGTGAAATAACTGTCGGCAAGAGGTGCTCCTCCTCAGCAGCTAGTAAAAGCCAAACTATCCTGGGCGGTGGCTCTTCTAATATCTTGAGCAAGGAATTAGCTGCCTCAGTAGATAGATATTCAGCGTCATCAATGATAAACACTTTGCACTTACCTTCATACGGTGGCAGGTTGGCTAAACGCTGCAGCCCTCGAATATCATCAATGCCAATCTCCGTTTTAGAATCCAAGCCAATAGGGGTGACATCAGCATGCTTGCCCTCCAGGATTCGCTGGCAGGAACGGCATTGACCGCAAGGCAGTTCTGGGCCATCGCAATTTAGGGCTTGAGCTAAATTGATGGCTAAAGTCCCTTTGCCCACATGCCGCGGCCCTACCAGAAGATAGGCGTGGGCTATAGTATCAGTTTTAAGGCTGTAATCCAGCAAAGATAAAATCTTATCCTGTCCTATTACTTGCCACATGTTAAATTAGGTCCAGATTCATCATATCCTGATAAGTTTCCCGGCGCCGAATAAGACGCGCTCGACCTTCCTTCACCATAACTATAGCTGGCCTGGGCAGGGCATTATAATTGCTCGCCATGGGGATGGAATAGGCACCGCAAACTGGAATAGCTATGATGTCATCAGGATGCACTAACCCCAAATTGATATCCTTTACTAAAATATCACCAGACTCGCAGAGCTTGCCAGCAATGGTAACCACCTCTCTTCCCGCCTCCAAAGCTTTGTTAGCCACCAAAGCCTCATATTTAGCTCCATAGAGAGCCGTGCGAATATTGTCGCTCATGCCGCCATCGACACAGACATATTTCCTTATGCCCGATATCTCCTTTATCGCCCCGACTTTGTATAATGCCACTCCGGCCTGGCCGACAATGGCCCTTCCGGGCTCGACAATGAGCCGGGGGCGATTCAATCCCAGTCCCGAAATAAGACCATTCAATTTGCCAGTTACAGTCCGGGCATAGTCAGCTATTGTGGGCACTTTAGAGTCCAGAGTGTAGGGGACAGCAAAACCGCCACCGATGTCGAATTCGCTAAGGTCGAAGTCGAATTTTCGGTCCATTTCCTGGGCAAAGCGAAGAATAATCTCTATGGCCAGCTCATAAGACTGAATCTCGGACACCGGGGAGCCGAGATGGAAGTGCAAGCCCAGAAGGTTAAGGTTAGCGGCTGATAAAGCCTGGTTTACTGCTTCCTCAGCTTGCCCGGTAGCCAGTGGAAAGCCAAATTTGCTCTCTATCGTCCCGGTAGTAGTATATTGGTGAGTGTGGGGGTCGACCCCGGGAGTGAGGCGAAGCAAAATATCTTGGCTAATCCCCCTCTCCCCGGCTAGTCCATTGAGTAACTCAAGCTCATAAAAGTTGTCCACCACAATTCTGCCAACTCCTAAATCCAGAGCCATATTTAATTCTTCCGGCGTCTTGTTGTTGCCGTGGAAATAGACCTTGTCCAGAGGAAAATCCACAGAATGGGCGATGCTAAGTTCTCCCCCAGAGACGACATCGAGTCCCAGTCCCTCTTCCTTAAATATAAGAGCTAAAGCCCTGTTCAGGAAGGCTTTGGAGGCATAAATGACCAATGTATCAGGATAATATTTACCGAACTCCTCTTTAAATTCACGGCACTTATGGCGGATGGTGGACTCATCGAAAAGATAGAGCGGCGTGCCGAATTCCTCAGCCAGGTCAACAACATCGCAGCCGCCGATGCAGAGATGACCTTGCTTATTTACCTCAGCGGTGATGGGGAAAAGGGCTAACTTGGACGCCTTGCTTGTGTTCATGTTGATATGGTAGCTTGTAATGCCCAGGTAAGTCAAAAGTCTTGAATGAATTTTCGACAGCTGGTTAGAAAGCCCAATCCGATTTACTCATTGCTCTGATAGTGCTTCCCATCCCACCCCCGCCATAATTTAAATCTTTAGTCATTTGAGTTACCTCTTTTTGACTAATTCCACACCTTCCTTAAGAGCAATTTCACTAAGGATACCCTTAAGAATTTTGGCTTTGGTTTTAGTATCGTTTGGTTTGATATTGTCTGTTTTTATTTTTTGAATTGCCTTATCCAATGAATTTTCAAGAGTTGTTAGATCAAGTAAAACCGCCGATTTGCAGTAAAAACTTCTTGATCTTCCATCATCAAAATTGACTATCATTGTTTCGAGTAATTTAATTCGTTTTTTCTGCTGTCCTACGAATTTTTCAATTCCATGTTCTTTTATAAAATCCAAATTCGGCATAACTTTTTTGTACGATGGGTAAGAAGAAGATTCTTTCAATTGTTGGTATTTTTCAGCACTTTTGAATTTAGAACACGGAAAGTCTGAACACTCAGCACAGACCTCAAGATTCTTTTTCTTGACACAACAAGTTATGAAGGAACATGATGGATGTTTACTAAAGAATTCTGGACCACAGCAACCAGGACATCTTGAAGCTCCCACTGTATAATATCTCGGGCATAAACCACAATCAAGACCACATACACCAATTGTTGGATAGATTTTTACATGTTCATTCATTTTGTTCACCATATTAGTATCATTAATCATATCTTAATAAATTTACCTTTCTTAAAGGCGGGGTTTGGAATTTCATATAACAGCGGCATAAGTGAACCGCGAGTTCGTCTAATCCGATTTACCCACCGTTATGATAGTGCTCACCATCCTGCCCTGACCATAAGAACTTCCACCATAATCGCCTGGTTCAGATTAACGCTTCAGCTTCGCTATCACAGCGTCGGCTACCTGGCTGGTGCCCACTGCGGTGGCGGGGTCGAGCTTCAAATCATAGGTTACATTCTTGCCTTCAACTATGACCTCAGCTATAGCGCTTTCCAACTTATCGGCGCTATCCTTTTCTCCCAGATAACGCAGCATCATCACGCCGGAGAGCATCATGGCCATGGGATTGGCCTTATTTTGCCCGGCGTATTTAGGGGCACTTCCGTGGGTGGGTTCAAAGACAGCTATTTTATCCCCGATGTTGGCTCCCGGCGCTACGCCCATGCCACCACACAACCCAGCACAAAGGTCGGAAATTATGTCGCCGTACAAATTGGGCAAAACGAGGACGTCAAACAGCTGGGGCTTCCTGACCAGCTCCATGCAGGTTGCATCCACAAGCATATCGCTAAATTCTACGTCGTTATACTCTTTGGCTACTTCACAGGCAGTGTACAAGAAGAGTCCGTCGGAGAATTTGAGTATGTTAGCTTTGTGAACCGCAGTAACCTTTTTCCTGCCGTTCTGTCGAGCATATTCAAAAGCAAATTTGACAATTCGTCGGCTCGCTGTTTGAGATATAACTTTCAGGCTTACAGCAGAATCTTTTCTTATCTCTTTTCCCGTGGCATTGAGCACTAAATCCAGCAACTGCTTGGTTTCTGAATCACCTTTGGCAAATTCGATACCGGCATAGAGGTCTTCGGTATTCTCCCGGACAACCACTATATCCACGCCTTGGAACGGCGTTTTTATACCGGGGTAAACCTTATAAGGACGAAGACAGGCATAAAGGTCTAAGGTCTGCCTCAAAGCGACATTGACGCTCCTGAAGCCCGTGCCTATGGGTGTGGTCACCGGTCCCTTAAGGGCGACTTTGTTTTTCCTTATAGACTGGAGGGCCTGGTCAGGAAGAGGCGTGCCTAACTTATCTTGAGCCTGACTACCTATGATAACAGTGTCCCACTGGAACTTGACCCCCGTGGCGTCCAGCACCCGTCGTGTCGCCTCAGCCACTTCAGGACCTATGCCATCGCCAGGGATAAAAGTTACTTTGTGTTTCATAATAGCCATCACCCTCACCTTAATCCTCTCCCACTCGCCTGCTGGAGTCATACGGCGAGCAGGTCAAGGGAGAGAAAAGTTATCTTGTAATGACGAAGCCCTTATGCTTTTGTATATAGGGGATAAGCCCACCCTCTTTAAGGATGGCGGACATTATCGGCGGCATCTTACTACAGCTTAATGTAATACCAGAAGTCAAATTAGCAATCATGCCACCTGTCAAATTTATCTCTAGTTCATCGCCGTCGCCAATTTTATCAGTGTCGCAAAGCAGGACAGGCAAACCCTGGTTTATGGCGTTCCGGAAAAAGATGCGTGCTGCCGATTTGGCTAAAATAGCGCCTACCCCCGACATTTTGATTACAAGCGGGGCATGTTCCCGACTGGAACCCAGACCAAGATTTTTGCCCGCCACTAAGATTGCTTCGCCTCCAGCGTGCAATGACATGTCCCTTACTCTTGAGGCAAATTCAGGCGCAGTATCCTCCAGGACATGTTTGGCGAGTTCAGGCAAGTTGCTCCTCAAATGGGCAAA
>JBGPRV010000105.1:0-5302 GCA_041489785.1 Dehalococcoidia bacterium
AGGTTTAGCTAACGCGAACCAAAAATATTCAGAAGGAAGGTGATTTCATGCCACAGTCAATAGAGTATCAAAAAGTTATGACAGAGATAGTGTACATTAATTTGCCTGGTCCAAGCCAGCCCACCGACGGAATGACAGGTGGTGAGCTATTGCATGGTTTTCTAGCGGATTTGTATACGGAGTCAAACACGGATACTAAGAGCTTCGTCATGACTCTGTGCAACAAGTGGAATGTGCGTTACCGCTAACCGAAAGGCACAACTTGTGAGCTAAACACAGAATTGGTAGCGGTTGAAGTCTAGTCCAAGACGAATATATTGCACTACTCAAGATATCCTGGTTAGAAGTCTAATTCGAAGCAAAAGAGCCGAGCAAATAGATAGGGCCTTCAAACTCGAGGGGTGATTGTGTATTATCAGCCAAAATGGGACATAATTGAGACGAAGGTTAAGGGACGTTTAGGGGCTTGCTCCTGTTTCCCGGAAGAAGTAGATAGGTGTATGTAGTCAACAAAAGTGGGACAATTGGGCCTTTGAAAATATCCGGCATCTTAAGGATTACTACTCTGTATCTGGCACTTCTATCGTAATCCCTTCTTGCTGCTAAAGTCCTGCTTTTTACCTCCTTGACAAGTCGCGCTGCTATGCTTATGATAGTAAGTTAAATAAATCTAAGCGGAGGTAGTGTCCATGACTGAAAGGAAAGAGGAAAAAAAAGAAGGGCAACCATATAGTCCGGAGGAGATGCTTTCTTTCGACCGCATCAAGAGGGCTATGACAAGTAGGGTTTTGGATAGGATAGAAGAATTGTGGCAGGGAAAGCAGCCTATAAATGTTGAGCAGGTGAATGAGGTGATCTCGAGTGAATGGCAGAGGGTAAAGGACACGGTAAGGTCAACACCAGCAGCACGGGAAGCTTTCCGTAAGTATTTGGAACACACTGTCTCTGAACAAATAGAAAAGTTGATGAAAGAGGATAAAACTGAGCTAGAATCATTAGGCGTTGTAGAGAAGAGTCTATAAATTGGCTTCACAAGATAGAGCTAAGCTAGGCAAACAGGTCAACCAAGACCGGGATATAGGGCAGTTAATTAAGCGCCTCGATATGTTAGATGAGAGGCTGGATAATATAGATTCTATAGTAACATCACTTATAGAAAGGGTGATGGGAAGACCTCTTGTTATAGAAGTAACCTGCCCTAATTGTGGTCAAACTGTACAGATCAATGTCACCAGTGGTGTAAGGCTGCGAGGTAAAGAATAGCCATAGCAGGCATCGTATTTTTACCAATGTTTAATTTCTAAGCCACCCAATGATAAGTAATCTTCTATTTCCGTCATATTATCAAAGGTTTGCCCTATTTAGCTATGTTTGATAAAATCGTCAAATGGGCGGTTAGCTCAGTGGTTAGAGCGCTGCGTTGACATCGCAGAGGTCACTGGTTCAAGTCCAGTACTGCCCATTTTTTGATGAAATCATGTTTGATTTCTAGATTTATAATGGAAAGTACGATATGAAATCCCCAAAAAAGGATGAGCAACTGGAACAGATGCGCCACTCCGCATCTCATATCATGGCTGAGGCGGTACAATGTCTTTTTCCCGAGGCTAAATTTGGCATCGGACCGACCATTGAGAATGGCTTCTATTATGACTTTGAACTGCCACGCCCTTTAACACCGGAAGATTTGCCTGTAATTGAGAACAAGATGAGGGAGATTATTAGTCAGGATGTACCGTTTGTTGCAGAGGAAATGAGTAAGGATAAAGCGCGCAAGCTCTTTACTACCCAGCCCTATAAACTGGAGCTTATCAACGAAATCACCGATACTAGTGTAACTATCTATAAACAAGGTTCTTTCACCGATTTATGTCGTGGTCCTCATCTAGCCTCTACGGGTGAGGTAAAAGCATTTAAACTTACTCATCTAGCTGGAGCATACTGGCATGGTGACGAAAAGCGACCCATGCTACAAAGAATTTACGGCGTGGCTTTTGAAAGCCAAGAAGAGCTTGACGATTATTTATCGTTGCAAGCTGAAGCTGCTAAACGCGACCATAGGAAGCTGGGCAAAGAACTTGACCTCTTCAGTACTCACGAGGAAATTGGTCCTGGCTTAATTTGCTGGCACCCTAAAGGTGCTTTGATTCGACGAATCATCGAGGATTTCTGGAAGGCAGAGCACACCAAGCGAGGCTATGATATTGTTTACACTCCCCACATTGCCAAGCTAGATTTGTGGAAAACTAGCGGGCATTGGGAATTCTATCGGGATTATCTGTTCTCACCGATGGAAATTGAGGGACAGCAGTATATGCTGAAGCCCATGAATTGCTTGGGCCATATTTTGATTTATAAAAGCCAATTGCGCAGTTATCGCAATTTGCCCTTGAGATATGCCGAATTAGGCACAGTATATAGGTATGAGCGAACTGGCGTATTATATGGTCTTGCCAGAGTCAGGGGATTTACTCAAGATGATGCTCACATTTTTTGCCGGCCTGATCAGGTTGAAGAGGAAGTAAGGGAAGTTCTGAAGTTGGCACAATTCATGATGTCTAGCTTTGGCTTTAAAGAGTATGAGTTGTTGTTATCAACGCGTCCTGAGAAATATGCTGGCACAGTTTCAATGTGGGAAGAAGCCACAGGATCCTTGAAACACGTTCTAAAGAAACTTGACTTGCATTATGAAGTGGATCCTGGCGAGGGGGTTTTCTACGGGCCTAAAATCGATATTAAACTCAAGGACGCTTTAGGGCATGTCTGGCAAGGTCCTACCATCCAGGTCGATTTCAATTTGCCACAACGCTTTAATGTCTGTTATATTGGTGAAGATGGACTGGAGCATAGTGTGGTGATGATACATCGCACAGTCTTAGGCAGCATGGAGCGTTTTTTAGCTTGTCTCACAGAACATTATGGTGGTGCCTTCCCGGTATGGTTATCGCCGGTTCAAACAATAATAATTCCTATAGCAGATCGCCATGTTGGCTATGCACATAAGGTAGAGGGCGATTTTAAAAATGAGGGTATTCGAGTTCGAGTTGACGACCGCTCTGAGAGGATGAATTTGAAAATAAGGGAAGCCCAACTGGAGAAAGTCCCATATATGCTTATAGTTGGTGATAAAGAAATGGCTTCATCCAGTGTGTCACTTCGCTTAAGGAGTGGCGAGGATCTGGGCTTAGAAACTGTGGTACAGGTTAAGAGTAGAATAAGGGCAGCTATAGAAGCCAAGTCCTGAATACTGTTCCAGGGGGTAGAAAGAGCATAGTTAAAGAATTATTAACCAACAGGAGAATCAGAGCCAAGGAAGTTCGCCTCATAGGGGAAGAAGGGGAACAGCTGGGCGTGGTGCCTCTACAGAAAGCATTGCAAATTGCTTATGAGCGCGGCTTCGATTTGGTGCAGGTAGCATCAACGATGACTCCGCCAGTATGCCGGCTTCTTGATTATGGTAAGTATAAGTATGAGCAAACTAAAAAGGAACGCAAGGCGAAGCGGGGCCAAAGAGTGGGCTTACTCAAGGAAGTCCGTTTAAGACCCAAGATAGAAGAGCATGATTTACAGGCAAAAATTAAGACCACGAAGAAACTATTGGAGGAGGGCAATAAAGTAAAGTTAATGCTAAGGTTTAGAGGGCGTGAAATTATTTATCCTGAACTAGGTTGGAAGGTGCTGCGTAAAGTAGCTGAAGCCTCTCAGGAAATAGCGGTAGTAAGCAACTCTGTTAATGTGGGGAATAATATAGCCTTGGTCTTATCCCCGGTTCCCCAGAAGAAATCTAAGGAGACAGGAACAGATGCCAAAACTTAAAACCCATAAAGGGGCCAAGAGCCGTTTTCATATAACGGGTAGCGGCAAGCTGATGCGCACTAAATGTGGCAAGAGCCATTTCAGACGAAAAAAGGCTCCTAGAACTAAGCGCCTCTATGATGAAATGATCATGACCTCCTCAGCGGATAAGAAGAGAATAAAGAGGCTTTTACCCTACAAATACAAATAGTATAAGGAAGAAAAGTGGATATGGCTAATTTAGTTCCAATTTTTGGCATAATCTTTGGCTGCGGAATAGCTTTGCTGGCAATCTGGGCTGGATATAGGAGAGACAGGGCTTTAATTGAGAAGGGGCTATACCAGCCCGAAAAATCGGAGACAGCGGGCCCCCCGGGGTGGGGATTCTTGGTCGCCGGCTCCATATTGGCTGGGATAGGCATAGCCCTCATTGTCAGTGCTTTTGTTTTCCAGATAGGCAAGGCGATAGGCGTGCCAGGGTTTATTTTCCTATTTATTGGCATTGCATTGTTAATAGTTTATTTCATTGCTAAAGAGAAAAGGATAACGCCCAAGGATTAAAGGAGGAAGAACTTGCCACGAGCTAGAAGCGGGAAAGTTACTCACAGACGACATAAGAAAGTGCTTGAGCTGACTAAAGGGCATCGGGCTGGCAGGCACAATCTTTATATCATAGCTAATCAGTCCATGCTTCATGCTTTAGATTATTCCTATCGTCATCGTCGTGAGCGGAAAGGCGACTTCAGAAGGCTGTGGATTACCCGCATTAATGCTGCGGCACGGGCTAAAGGACTTACTTACAGTCAGTTTATAGTCGGGTTAAAAAAATCAAATGTAGAAATTGATCGCAAGATGTTAGCTGAGATGGCAGTCAAAGATCCTGAAGGGTTTGCTACATTAGTAGCTTCGGTAGCTGAGACTAACTCACCCCGCTTGTAATGACGTTATGCCTGGAAATTCCAGGATTTTTGGACAGGGATAACATTGCGTGGCAGTCAATGCTGGAACAACTCAAAGACCTTCATGCACAAGCTATCGAGGAGCTAAATAAAGTTGATAATCCTCGGGAGCTGGAGTTGTGGCGCGTTCGCCACTTGGGTAAGAAAAGCAGTTTAACTCAAATCCTGCGTTCCTTGGCCGCCTTGCCCTTGGAAGAACGGCGCGAGGTTGGTGCCCAAGCTAATGAAATCAAGAGAGCTTTAGAGTCAAGCCTGGAAGAGAAAGGAAAATTACTTCAGGAAGCCCTTTTGACTTCTCCTCGGGAATCCCAAAGATTAGACGTTACCTTGCCTGGTCAGCCTCTCCCGACAGGGCGACTTCACCCCACCACTCAAATACTTAAGGAAATTTGCGCCGTCTTCAAAAGCATGGGCTTCCAGGTAATTGAAGGACCTGACGTGGAGTGGGATTACTATAACTTTGAAGCCTTAAATATCCCTCAACATCATCCGGCGCGAGATATGTTTGCTACCTTATGGATAGATGTAGGCATGGAAGAGAAAGCTAG
>JBGPRV010000106.1:0-5254 GCA_041489785.1 Dehalococcoidia bacterium
AAAAAAGTAGCTATCCTGGGCTCAACAGGTTCCATAGGGCGGCAGGCTCTAGATGTAGTCCGTGCCCTGCCTGACGAATTAAAAGTAGTAGCTCTGACAGGGAACAAAAATCTTAAGCTTCTGGAAAAACAAATCCGGGAATTTCAGCCCAAAATGTTTTGTTCCTCAGTCAAGCCTGACGTTAGTTACGGCGGGGAATTTTTGTCCGTAGAAGAAATAGCCAGCCATCCCGAGGTCGACTTCGTTATCGTGGCCACTGCGGGTAATGCCGGACTGAGCCCTACTCTGGCAGCTTTACAGGCAGGCAAGACAGTTGCCCTGGCTGACAAGGAAGTATTGGTGATGGCCGGTGAAATTATTGTTCGTGAAGCCAGCATCCATCACGCTCAAATTCTGCCTATTGATAGTGAGCATAGTGCCATCTGGCAATGTCTGCAGGGGGAAGAAAGTAAACCGCAGAGGCTTTTTCTCACTGCCTCTGGGGGACCTTTTTATCACTATTCACAGTCACAATTGGCTAAGGTAACTCCGGAGCAAGCTCTTCAGCACCCCGTATGGAAGATGGGAAGGAAGGTAACCATAGATTCCGCAACGCTTATGAATAAAGGATTAGAGGTCATCGAAGCTCATTGGCTTTTCTCTTTCCCCTTTGATAGTATTGAAATATTAATTCATCCCCAGTCTATCGTTCATTCCATGGTGGAATTTATGGATGGTTCCCTGAAAGCTCAGCTTAGCTGGCCTGATATGAGGCTGCCCATTCAATATGCTCTTTCCTACCCCCGGAGGTGGCCTAATTCAGAACTACCCCGCCTTGATTGGAATAAAATCAACTCTCTGAACTTTGAGCCCGTAGACTATGATAGATTTCCTTGCCTCAAGCTGGCTGTGGATGCTGGCAAATCAGGAGGAACTTACCCGGCAGTGCTTTGCGCTGTAGATGAGGTGGCTGTAGAGCTTTTTCTCAGCCATAGAATAAGTTTTACCGATATAGCCAAAATTGTGCAAAAAACGCTGGAGCAACACCGGAACATCGGTCAGCCATCTCTAGAGGAAATACTGGCTGCTGACAACTGGGCAAGGGAATGTACTACACGCCTTTCCCTCGGTCGCTGCGAGGAGCCTGAGCGACGAAGCAATCCCTAGATAGAGAGATAAAAGATGAGCGTTGCTATAATCATTATCCTTTTCCTCGTAGCTCTATTCGTGGCAATGTATCTTCACGAATTGGGGCACTTCATTGCTGCCAAGCGTGCCGGAGTGAAGGTGGAAGAGTTCGGCATAGGCATTCCCCCACGACTTTTTGGGATTAAACGAGGCGAGACAATATACTCACTTAATGCCATACCCATAGGAGCCTTTGTTAAGGCTGCTGGAGAAAATGACCCTACAGTACCCCGAAGCCTGGCTGGCAAAGGACCGTGGACCAGGTTAGGAATCTATGCTGCCGGTCCGCTGGTCAACATCTTTTTGGCCTTTGTTCTCTTCAGTGCTTTTCTTGCGCTCCCTATAAGTACGGTTGCCGGCAACGGACTCATGGTGCATTCTGTAACAGTGAATTCTTCTGCGGAACAAGCAGGCATTGAGCCCGGGGACATCATTCTGAAGGCAGCAGGGCAACCTGTTCATAAATGGGAAGACTTGTCGAATATAGTAAATTCAGTCGAAGAAGGGGCAGAAATAACCTTATCTCTGCTAAGGAACGATCAAGAAGTACAAACCACGCTGAAGCCGAAATTCGATCCCGAATTGCAACGACGAATAATCGGCGTCGTGCTTTGCTGGAATATGGTGAGTCAAGTGGAGGAAGGCTCGCCAGCCTATGAAGCTGGCATTAAAGCCGGGGATACCATCATAAGCATCAATGGACAAGGTGTATACAATGATGAGAGTATATCTAGTGCCTTGGGTTCCGTTGGGGAAGGTGAAAAAATAAACTTGGCTTTGCTCCGAGACGGGAACGAGACTGCGGTCTCTTTAACTAATGCCGGCTACGAGACCTTGCCCGGTGTAGAGCTACGATGGGTAGATGGGACTCATATGGAACAAGAGCGACTGCCTGTGTGGAGGGCAGTCTATTTGGGAGCTAGGTATATCATTTATATGCCTGTGCTCATAATAGAAGCTATTCCTCAAATCATAAAATCTCCCGACCTGGCATTGGTTGGGCCAATAGGTGCTGGTCAGTTAACAGTGGAGGTAGTGCGCTCCTCTGGCTTCAGCAGCATACTATTTATGGCCAGTATAATCAGCCTGGGTCTCGGCATATTTAATCTCTTCCCCATACCTCCTCTAGATGGAGGTGGTATGCTGGTGGCACTCATTGAAGGTTTTAGGCGTGGGAAGCGTCTTTCCCTTCGAGCAGTGCGTTTAGCCTACACCATAGGCACCACTTTTTTAATCGCACTCATGGTCTTAGTAACCATTTTGGATATTTGGCGTATATGGAGTGGAAAGGGTTTCGGATTATGACACGTCGGACCTCCAAACTCTTAAGAGTTGGCAATGTGACCGTTGGCGGCGACGCCCCCATCGTGGTGCAGTCTATGACCAAGACCGATACCCGTGATATTCCGGCCACCATAAACCAGATTAAGGAGCTCGAGGATTGCGGCTGTGAAATTGTGCGGGTGGCAGTCCCTGACAACGAAGCTGCTAAAAGCCTGGCAACTATAAAAAAGAGCGTTTCTCTACCGCTTATTGCTGATATACACTTTGACTACCGCCTGGCTTTGGCTGCGCTACGGGCGGGTGTTGATGGACTTCGCCTCAATCCCGGCAACATAGGAGACAAAGAACAAATTGCCAGGGTAGTGGCTGCTGCTAAAGAAAGAGAGGTGCCTATCCGTATTGGGGTAAATGCTGGCAGTTTACCTGCCAATTTTCAGCCCAAGGCTCCACTGGCTAAGCGCATGGTTAATATGGCATTAGAGCAGATAAGGCTTATGGAAAGCTTGGACTTCGATTTAATCAAGGTCTCCCTTAAAGCCTTTGATGTTCCCACTACCATTCAGGCTTATCAGATGATTGCCGATAAAATGCCCTATCCACTACATCTGGGTGTCACTGAGGCTGGGCTTCCCCGGACTGGAGCCATACGCAGCGCTACAGGCATTGGCATACTTCTCTATCAGGGGATTGGGGACACCATACGCGTTTCTCTCACCGCTCATCCCTGTGAGGAAGTATTTGTGGCTTACGAAATTCTGAAAAGCCTGGGGCTTCGTCAGCGAGGTCCAACTCTAGTGAGCTGCCCTTCATGCGGCCGGGCTGAAGTTGATATCATTGCCCTAGCTGAGGCAGTGAGCAAGTGCCTGGAAAAATTAAGCAAACCTGTTAAAGTGGCAGTTATGGGCTGCGTGGTCAATGGCCCTGGTGAAGCTAAAGATGCCGATGTCGGCATTGCCTGCGGCAAGGGCAAAGGTGCTATATTTAGGAAAGGGAAGGTAGTGAAGACAGTGAGAGAAGATAACATGCTAAAAGCTCTGCTGGCAGAAGTAAACTCTCTTGATAGGAGAGGATTAGAGTAAAGGTAAGAGAAATGCGTTTTTCTAAGCTTTTTGGCAAGACATTACGACAGGCGCCCGCTGAAGCCGAGAGCATAAGCCATCAATTATTGCTCAGGGCGGGCATGATTGCTCAGGAAGCAGCCGGAATTTATTCTTACCTGCCTTTAGGGTGGCGGGTGCTAAGGAAGATAGAAAACATAATCAGAGAGGAAATGGATAAGGCTGGGGGGCAGGAACTGATGCTGCCCGTGTTGCAGCCTTTTGAACTGTGGCAGCAGTCAGGCAGGGATGTATCCTTTGGCAAGTCTCTATTCACTTTGACCGACCGCAAGGAGCATACGCTGGCTCTGGGACCCACCCATGAGGAAGTTATTACCGACCTTGTCCACCGCTACGTGCAAAGCTACCGGGAACTTCCCTTGCTCCTTTACCAAATACAGACTAAGCTACGTGATGAGCCTCGACCTCGCGGTGGCTTATTAAGAGTCCGTGAGTTCATCATGAAAGACCTTTACAGCTTTGATGCTGACGAAGCTGGCCTCGATGAAAGTTACCAAAAGATGTGTCAGGCCTATAAAAATATCTATGCCCGCCTTGGCTTGCCCGCATTGATGGTGGAGGCTGATAGCGGCGCCATAGGGGGCAAGGATTCCCATGAATTTATGGTTATCACGGAGACTGGCGAAGACGAGGTTATTCGTTGTTCCAGTTGTGGCTACGCCGCCAATGCGGAGAAAGCTCAATTTGCCAAAACTGACAAAACCACTGTCCCGAGTAAAGTGAAGAATCTCCTTCCCTTAGAGGCGCTAGCTACGCCGGAGACAAAAACCATAGAGGAAGTCGCTGATTTTGTTGGTGTGCCGACAAGTCAAACTCTTAAGTCGGTGTTTTACTCTGCTGACGGAGAATTTATCTTCGTTATCATCCGGGGTGATCTGGAAGTCAACGAAACAAAGTTAAGAAATGCTCTAAAGTGCTCTGAGATTCGTTTGGCTACAGAGAGGGAGGTGAATGAAATTGGCCTGGTAGCTGGGTTTGCCTCACCCATAGGTGTAAAGGGAGTCAAAGTCATTGCTGATGATTCCATAACCTCGGGCTCCAACTTCACCGTTGGCGCTAATAAGCCAGGGTATCATCTCAGGAATGCTAATTACCCCAGGGATTTTCAGGTTGACCTCATGGCTGATATCACCCTGGCTCGGTCGGGAGATAATTGTCCCAAGTGTCGAGGCAAACTATCCTCGGCCCGGGGCATTGAAGTGGGGCACGTATTTAAGTTAGGCACCCTCATCAGTGAGAAATTCGGAGCATCCTTCTTAGATAATGATGGCAAATCCCGGCCTATTGTCATGGGTTGCTATGGCATTGGACTGGGGCGATTGCTGGCAGCCATCGTAGAACAAAGCCATGATGACAAAGGCATCATCTGGCCGCTCTCCGTCGCCCCTTATCAAGTCCACCTTTGTCCCCTATCGTTGGACAAGTCAGCAGTCCTCCCTACGGCAGAAAGGATTTACCAGGAATTACAAAAGGGAGACATTGAAGTACTTTTTGATGACCGTGACGACTCCCCCGGCGTTAAATTCAACGATGCTGACCTCTTAGGAATACCACTGCGATTGACCCTGTCCCCACGCACCTTACAGAGCCAGAGCATAGAGGCAAAATGGCGCACGGAGAAGGAAGCCCAGCTTTTGCCTTTAGATAATCTGGCGGCACAGGTAAAGAAGCTTCTAAATGAGGAT
>JBGPRV010000107.1:0-5204 GCA_041489785.1 Dehalococcoidia bacterium
TATCGATTATGATTCCCTTCGAGAGGCTGGCTCGATGATGGGCTCAGGGGGAATGATTGTCATGAATGAAGACAACTGCATGGTCGATGCTGCGAGGTTTTTTCTTGATTTCTCTACCAAGGAGTCTTGCGGCAAGTGCACCATGTGCCGCTTGGGGACTTTACAGATGCTAAGTATGTTGGAGGATATCACAGCTGGCCGAGGCAAAATAGAGGATATCGATCTTCTTCTGGCATTGGCTGAGGATGTTAAGATAGGTTCCCTTTGTGGTCTAGGAAAAACAGCTCCTAATCCTGTCCTCACAACCCTGCGCTATTTCCGGGATGAATACGAAGCTCATATTCTGGAGAAGCGCTGCCCCGCCAGAGTATGTCCCGAACTCACTGTGTATTATATCCTTCCCGACAAGTGTGATAGAGCCTGTGAGCATTGCGTTTTGACCTGTCCCACAGAAGCAATTAAGGGAGATAAAGGGGAAGTTAAAATCATAGACCAGGAAAAGTGTTCTAAGTGTGGTACTTGCCTGGAAGTATGCCCTCCAGAGTATAATGCAGTGGTGAAGCTATCGCCTGTTAGCTTGCTGCCTTCCTCGAATTTGTCTGGAAAGAGAGCCAGGAAATGACCAAAACGATTGCTATTGCAGGAAAAGGTGGCACAGGCAAGACTACTGTGGCTGCCTTACTCATCAAGTTCCTTTCTCAGAAGGGGTTGGTCCTGGCTGTGGATGCTGACCCTAGCACCAATCTTAGCCAGGCGCTGGGTCTGTCTCTGGATGATAGTAAGACTGTGGGCAGAATACGGGAAAAGATGGCTGAAGATGTCTCCAAGGGTCGTTTAAGCCCAACAATTGCCAAGCCGGAGTATCTGTTTAGCAAGATAATGGAATCCTTAGTAGAGTCCAAGGGTTTTGACCTTTTAACCATGGGGCGTCCGGAAGGGCCTGGATGCTATTGTGCTTCTAATGAATTTCTGCGTGGCTCCTTAGATAAGCTGGTGAAGGATTATAAGTATAATTATATTGTCATGGACTGTGAGGCAGGCATGGAACACATTAGTCGCCAAACAACCAGAGATGTGGATGTTTTGCTCATTATGTCTGACCCCACAATAAAAGGTGTCACTACGGCAGCTCGAATGAAGAAGCTCATTGAGGAATTGAGATCAAACGTGGGCAAAGTCGGGCTTATAATTAATCGTGTCCGAGGAGAATTATCTCCGGAGATAAAAAAGGCAATTGACGAATCTGGCCTTCAGGTTATCGCCCTGATTCCGGAAGACCCCGATATGGCGAGTTTGGAAATGAAGGGAAGGCCCGTAACTGAACTCCCCCAGGAATCTCCTCTTCAATTAAAGATCAAAGAGATAGCTGAAGGCTTACGTTTATGATTGAGAAAATATCCTCCCGGTGGAGGATTTGCGAAAATAAGTCGAAAGGCAGGTGAGGACTTATGGATACAAAAGAATACCCGGCGATATGGTTACAAGCCGCTGGATGTACGGGCTGCTCAGTCTCTCTTCTCAATGTGGTAAATCCCTCTATCAAAAATCTCTTAGTTGATGAAGTACTCCCGGGCAGTCATATAAACCTAAGGTTTCATCCTACTGTCATGGCAGGGGCGGGAGCGCCTGCAATTGAAGTTATGGTGGATACCTCAAGGAAGAAGAAGGGAGGTTACATCCTGATTGTGGAGGGGGCCATACCCACGGCTAAAGATGGTATCTATGGGGTGATTGGCGAAAAGGATGGTAAGCCAATGACTATGCAATCCTGGGTGGAAACATTGGCCAAAGATGCCCTGGCGGTCATTGCTTTGGGTAGCTGTGCTGCTTTTGGGGGAATTCCCGCTGCCCATCCTAACCCTACTCAGTGTCGCAGCGTCGGTGAGGTTCTTCAAGCCAAGGGCATCAATACTCCCTTGGTAAACATCCCCGGTTGTGCACCACATCCTGACTGGTTTGTGGGCACAGTGGCCAGCATCCTGCTTTCTGGTCTGCCGAAGCCGGAGGATTTGGATGAACACAGGCGTCCTAAGGCTTTCTATGGGCAAACAATCCACGAGAACTGCCCACGGCGAGCCTACTATGATGAGAATAAGTTTGCTAAGAAGTTCGGCGATTCCGGGTGCAATTATGAATTAGGATGTAGAGGACCTATAACCCATGCCGATTGTCCTGTGAGGTTGTGGAACAATAAAGTTAATTGGTGTGTAGGCTGTGGTGCCACTTGTATTGGCTGCACCGAGCCCGGGTTCTTTGACATAGCCCCGCTTTATGAGAAAGTTAGCGAAGCTGCTCTGCCAGAGGAGGTTTGAATTAATGGGCAAGATTATAATCGATCCAGTAACTCGTATTGAAGGACATCTTAAGGTAGAGGCGGTGGTTGATGGTGGCAAGGTAAAGGAGGTTAAGAGTTCAGGGATGCTGTTCCGCGGCTTAGAGTTAATCATGAGGGGCAGGGACCCCCGTGATGCCCAGCGGATAGCTCAGCGTGTTTGTGGAGTTTGCCCGACAAGTCATTCTACTGCCGCTACTTTGAACCTGGATAGCGCCTTCGGCATTGCTGACAAAATACCCGACAACGGTAGAATTATCCGCAATCTAATCCTGGGGGCGGCTCATATCGCTGATCACATCCTTCATTTCTATCACTTAGTGGCTCTTGATTATGTAGATGTGGCTAGATTAGCAAAGTATGAGGGGAATAATCCTGCCTTAAATTCAATAAAGAGCTTTATTGCCCGTGGGGAACTAGGACCGTTTGTACCTCGTTACGAAGGTGATTATCGCCTGCCCGATGAAGCTAATGAACAGGCACTAGCGCACTATGTCGCGGCATTCGACATGCGCCGTAAAGGCCAGGAGATGCTTGCCTTGTTCGGTGGTAAGATGCCGCACAATATGGGAATAATGCCCGGTGGGGTTGCTTCCGTACCCACGGTTGATAATATAACGTCTTTCCTGTGGAGATTGAAGGAGCTTCAGGAGTTTGTTGATAATGTTTACCTTCCTGATGTACTGGCAGTAGCCCAGGTTTACTCAGATTACTTTGAGATTGGTCGTGGCTGTGGGAATTTACTTGCTTATGGTTCCTATGAGCTGGATGGAAAGGAAGCAGACCTCACCAAGAGGAAAAGATTTTTTAAGCCCGGCATCACCTCTACCGATCTCAAGTTTAGTGAATTCGATCCGGTTAAAATTACTGAAGAAGTGAAGCATTCCTGGTATGCTGATTCTATCAGCGGCAGGCATCCATCTCAGGGAGACGTTATTCCTGATAGGGAAAAGAAGGGTGCTTATTCCTGGCTAAAGTCTCCTCGTTATGGTGGAATGGTTTTCGAAGTCGGACCATTAGCGCGAATGATGGTCAACTATGTCGGCGGCAATCCCGGAGTCAAGAGCTTGGTTGACTCTACTTTGTCGCAAGTAAATCTAAAACCAAAAGCTATGTTTTCTGTCATGGGGCGTAACCTTGCTCGAGCTCTGGAGACCAGACTCATAGCCGATGCCATGGTTAATTGGATTTTGCAACTTAAGCCCGGTGAGCCAGCTTACATAAGCTATAAACTCCCCCAGGAGTCTATTGGAATGGGACTGGTGGATGCAGCGAGGGGTGCCCTGGGACATTGGATAGAGATAAAAGAAGGCAAGATTGCTAATTACCAGGTCATTACCCCTTCTACCTGGAATATTTCTCCTAAGGATGATAAAAACCAACCTGGACCCTTGGAGCAGGCTATCACTGGAACCAAGATAAAGGATGAGGCTAATCCCTTTGAGATAGTGCGCATTGTGAGGTCCTTCGACCCTTGTCTCGCCTGTTCTATACATTTGCTCAGTCCCAAAGGGCATGACCTGGGAAAATTCAGGGTTTGTTAGTAAAAATTTGGAGGAAAGTTCAGGAATGGGAAAATTTGTTGTGGGAATAGGGAATGCCTTGTTGAGAGACGAAGGGGTTGGTTGTCATGTGGTACATGCCATGGAAGGTATCTCTCTCCCTGATGTAAAAATAATAGATGGGGGGACATGCCCCGATGTACTGCAGCTTCTTGAGGACGCTGATAAATTGGTCATAGTGGATGCTGTTAAGGGTGGGGGAACGCCGGGACAAATTTACCGTTTTCACCTTGAGGATATAACTCTGGAGCAAAAGCCATTTCTGTCCCTTCACGATATGGACTTGGCGGATAGCTTAATGTTAATGCAGCTTGGGCATAACATAGGTGAGGCCGTCATTATTGGGGTCGAGCCCAGGGAGATTAACTGGGGGTTAGAATTGTCGCCGGAACTTCAAGAGAAAGTGCCTCAGATAATAGATGCCATTTTATCAGAACTTAAATAATACAGATCCTAAAGGAGAGATGAAATGTTGATTTCAAAACAAAAACCACTTGAAGAAATACTAAGCTATCTTGAGGGGGATAAGAATATCTTTCTCATTGGCTGTAAGGGTTGTGCTGAGGGCTGGGAGAGTGGAGGAGAAAAACAAGTAGCAGAAATGAAAAGCACTTTGCAGGAGAAAGGTAAGACTGTTACCGGTTCAGTAGTTGTTGATATGCTGTGTGATAGCGTGTTAACCAAATTGAAACTCAGAGCTTATAAAAAGGAAATTGCCGCTGCCGATTCCATCCTGGTTCTGACCGATGGGGCTGGAGTGCAGACTGTAGCGGAATTAGTGAATAAGGTAGTACATCCTGGCTGCAACACTCTGTCCTCAGGTGGCGCTCATGCCGAGTGGAAAGAAGCGGAGCGCTGCCTTGAGTGTGGTGATTGTGTGTTGGAGTTTACTGGTGGTCTCTGTCCCATTGCCCGATGTTCTAAGCATCTGCTCAATGGTCCCTGTGGTGGCTCACAAGGTGGTAAATGCGAAGTCGATCCAAATATACCTTGTGTCTGGCAACAAATTGTCGATCGTCTTGCCAAACTGGGGCAACTTGATAAATTGGAAAGGCTTGTGACACCGAAGAATTGGAGTGTGAGCCTTATATCAGGGCCACCGGTAAAGAGTCTTTCCTAGATGTGGCTATGAGCGAAACAATTGGAGGCGCAATGAAGACGAAAAGTAATTTGGAACGGGTGTTGGAATCCAAAATCTTTGCTGTCACAGGTGAATTGGGACCACCACAGAGTGCTGACCCTGAGGTGATCCGAAGGAAGGCAAAGATACTCAAAGGTCATGTAGATGCCTGTAATGTCACCGATGGTCA
>JBGPRV010000108.1:0-5159 GCA_041489785.1 Dehalococcoidia bacterium
CTCTTTCAAGCTATCAACAGGATGAAGAAAGCTGCCAGGGGAGATGGCGTTACTGAAATAAAAAATGCGCTTATCAATGAAGCAAAACGGATTCACAAGGAAGAAATAATCGCAACCAAGAAGCTCAGCCAACTCGGAGCCGAGCTTATCAAGGATGGTTTTACTCTGCTTACTCATTGTAACGCCGGTCCTTTAGCCACCGCCGGCTATGGCACTGCCCTGGGTGTAATCAAAGCCGCTAAAGACCAGGGAAAGAAAGTGAGCGTCTTTGCCACGGAAACTCGTCCCCTTCTCCAGGGAGCCAGGCTCACTACCTGGGAACTAATGCAAGAGGGCATCCCTGTAACTTTGATTACCGATTCCATGGCTGGCTATTTTATGCAGCAGAAGAAGATAGACTGTGTCATTGTGGGCGCCGACAGAATTGCGGCCAATGGTGATGTCGCTAATAAAATTGGCACCTATACTCTGGCGGTACTGGCTAAAGAAAGTAAAATCCCCTTTTATGTCGCTGCTCCTACCAGCACTATTGACCTTTCCTTAAGCTCGGGCGACAAAATCCCAATTGAGGAGCGAAGCCCTGAGGAGGTAACTCATATCCAGGGAGTGCCCATTGCTCCCGAAGGCATAAGAGCAGCCAATCCTGCCTTCGATGTCACTCCCCATAGTTATATAACTGCCATAATCACTGAAAAAGGTATAATAAAAGAGCCTTACGGAAAGGAGTTGCTAAAGATAGCAAAGTGATCCTAGAGGAGAGAAGACTAAAACTCTAAAGTCTTGAATCCTTGCAGTTTTCCCAAATTATCCTACAATTGGGGATGAGAGAAGAATACCAAGTGAAGGAAACCGCTTTGAGCAAAAAGCAGAGGTCAAATCAATCAACGATAGATAGGCTGGCACAAAAGCTTGTTGAGTTGGTGGAGATGTTCAGAAATAAGGGATCAGCAAGTGGTCTTAACTGGAGTGGCGAAACACCGCGCACAATTTTCGATTCCCGACCTGATTATCAGAGCGGCCGCGCAGTATTTGATAGGGTTGTTCAAGGCGTGCTTGAGCTCAACCCAGTCATGCTTTCGAAGTCTGAGGTAGAACACAAGCTCCTCTATGGCTTTCTTGCACCGCGAGCAAGTTCGCCGACTCAACTTGGAGAACAAGAGCTCATGGATAAGGCGGGAGGTTACCTGAAAGAACTGGTAGAATTTGAAGCTTTGCAACCTATAGACTATCCAATAATGAACCTGTGGCTTAAAGGAGAGCCGGTTAAATTGGGCCATGTAACCTTCATGGCAGCAACAGAACAAGACGTCAAGCAATGGCAAAAAGGCTTCATGCCCCAGCTCCAAGGAATAGCAGATATGCACGTATTTGCTCGTGTTAACGCTCCTGGTGTCCTTGTGAAGGCTGCAGCTTATGCGATAACACAGGTGAACTCCGCGCTTGATTTGTTAAGAATGCTCAGTTTCCCCTTTTATCCTTCTACTGACGCTTGCAGAATTGGTGTGATTGGGGAGACTGGTTTCACTACATTTGACCCGATTAGGGTAAACCAAGATCGGTTTGCGGCCCAGCTTAGGGGTACTGGCGCTTTTGCTGTTTGGCAACCTGAACTCAGGAAAAGTATATTGTCAAAGCTAGAGCAGCATCAATGGGAACTAATCAACAAATTCATTCTGAAACCCGAAGACTCCCGTAGCGATATGGAAGATAAATTGCTTGATGGCATACATTGGTTAGGCGAAGCAGCAAAACCGGACATAAATCGTGCCAGATTCGCGAAGATCAGTTTCGCGTTAGAAACCCTCATTGGAGGTGAGCCCCAAGATGAGGAATTAAAAGTTCGGGGCATTACAGCCATGCTGGCTGAGAGAGCAGCCTTCATTGCAGGAAAAGACCTCAAAGAGAGAAAAAAGATAGATAAGGACATCCGTAAATACTATGCGATGCAAAGTGAAATAGTGCACGGTGACAAAAGGGATATCCCGCTAACTGACATTGATAATTTTGGAATTTTAGTTCGCCACTTAGCCCTTGCCCTGCTAGAAAAACTAGATGAACTGGGAAGTAATCTAAGCACCGTTGAAAAATTGGAGAGTTGGGTAAAAACTCAGCGGTATACTCTTCCCAAGCAAAACTGGGATGGATCGTAGAAAGATTAAATGCAATTGTGTATGGTAGGAACGATAAGAAGTTATTCTTTAGGAAATGAAAAAGCGGCCCCTGCGAGCGACTAGCTTACAGCTAGTTTATGCCACCTTCCGGTGACACACTTAACACAGGACTTACCCGCTGTGATAAGCTTAGCATGATAGTGCTGATGTCGTCAAGTTGTTTGAGACATGATAGTTGCTTTATTTTTTAGGAGTTGCAGTGATAAAATAGTATAAAGGAGCAGCAATGTCAGGACATTCTAAGTGGGCAAATATTAAGCGGCAGAAGGGAGTAGCTGATGCCAAGCGCGGGCAGGTATTTACCAAGCTTGCTCGAGAAATCATAGTGGCAGTGCGACAAGGTGGAACTAATTCAGACAGTAATTTCCAGTTACGTTTAGCAGTACAGAAAGCCCGCGATAATAACATGCCTTCGGATAATATCGAGAGGGCTATAAAGCGGGGTAGTGGTGAAGCCGGGGCAGCTGTCTTAATTGAGACGAAATTCGAAGGCTATGGTCCAAGCGGGATAGCGGTTTTGGTGGAAGCCTTGACCGATAACCGTAATCGCACTGTTCAGGATGTGCGCCGTCTCTTCACCCGCCATGGGGGGAATCTTGGTGAGAGTGGTTGTGTCTCCTGGCTCTTTGAGAGCAGAGGAGTAATCACTGTAGAAGGCAATGCCTCAGATGCCGAAGGAATAGCGTTACGTGCTATTGATGCCGGGGCTGAAGATGTTACGAGCGAAAAGGGTTATGTGGAAATTTACACGCAACCACAGGATTTAGAAAAAGTAAGAAAGGTTATTGAAGAGAAAGAACATGTGATTTCGGCGGAGCTCTCGCTAGCGCCTAAAACTACAGTGTTGCTGGAGGAAAGTAAAGCAGTTCAGGCCCTGAATTTCCTCGACGAGCTAGAAGGATTAGACGATGTACAACGTGTTTTCTCCAATATGGATTTTTCTGAGGCTACTTTAGAAAGGCTGCGCAGTCAAACTTAATATGCGCATTCTCGGCATTGACCCCGGTACTATAAATTTAGGATACGGTGTGGTGGATAGCGAAGAGGAAATGCATATGGTAGATTGCGGAGTAATCAATCTCCCAGCCCGGCTTCCTATGGAGGAAAGACTGCGCTCTCTCTACAGTGAATTAAGCAAAATTATCGCCAGGCATAAACCAAATGAAGTAGCCATTGAAGAGCCCTTTATCGGCCACAACGTAAAGTCAGCGTTCGCTATTGGCAAAGCACAAGCTATAGCTATCCTGGCAGCAGCCAACCAGGGATTGCCTATCTACTATTACTCACCAGCCAGGGTAAAGCAGCAAATAACCAGCTATGGGCAAAGCGATAAACAACAGGTTCAAGAAATGGTAAAAGTCCAGCTCGGGCTCTCTGAGCTACCTCAGCCTAGCGATGCTGCAGATGCCTTGGCTGTAGCCATGTGCCATATTCAACAGAGGCGCCTTAACCAATGGCTCACTGAACATACGCCGAAATGATAGCTACATTAGAAGGAATACTGGAATATCGTGGTAACGACTCCATTATCATTAATGTCGGCGGGGTAGGTTTTCGGGTATATGTCCCCAGTTCAACTTTAAGCCAATTAGGAGCTGTTAAGGGCAAGGTCTCCCTCTATACTCATCTACATGTGAGAGAGGATAATATTTCCCTCTACGGTTTTGCCTCAAGCGAGGAATTAGCTTTGTTCAAAAACCTTATTTCTGTCTCCGGAATTGGCTCTAAGTTGGCTTTAGCCCTGCTCTCGGCTTTGAATCCTGAGCAACTGGTCGTGGCTATAACCAGCGGCGATATCGACCTCCTGAGCCAGGCGCCTGGCATCGGTAAAAAAATAGCCAGCCGCCTTGTCGTTGAACTCAGAGGCAAATTGGAAAAGGAGTGGAAAGAGGTGGCTCTGCCTTTAGCCCCGGAGAGTGCCGATGTTATAGCTGCTTTAACTGGCTTGGGCTACTCTTTAGCGGAAGCTACCAAAGCTATCTCTAAACTTCCAGATGCCGAGAAGCTAAGCTTAGAAGAGAAGATTAAAATGGCGCTGCAGCAAATGGCAAGGGGATAGATTGGCAACGGTCGAGCCACGCAGGAGAGGCAAAAGTGCCTCTTCCTTTGAACTTACAGGGGCATGATATAATGAAGTACCCCTTTTTAGTTTTCCTGCCTGTGAACAAGGGGCAGATTTAGCAGAGATGGCATGTACGAATATGACCACACTTCGTAAATCGGAGAAGGAACTATGAAGTTTGTAAGATGGTTTGAAGAGATTGGAGCACATGACATAGCTTTAGTCGGCGGCAAAAACGCATCTCTTGGTGAAATGATAAGAAATCTGAGTAAGAAGGGAATAAACATTCCCTCGGGATTCGCCATTACTGCTGAAGCATATAAGTATGTGATAGAGAAGGCAGGCGTAGGTCAAAAAATCAAAGACACTTTAGCGGACCTGGATACACATGATATGGAGAATTTGGCAGAGAGGGGCGAAAAGATAAGGAATTTGATAGCACATTCTCCCTGCCCTAAAAAATTGGAAGAGGAGATAAGAGTTGCCTATCAGGAAATGGAAAAGAAATATGGAGGTGGTGTTGATGTTGCTGTGAGAAGCAGTGCTACTGCCGAAGATTTGCCTACAGCTTCATTTGCGGGACAGCAAACGAGTTACTTGAACGTGCGAGGAGAAGGCGACCTCCTGGAAAGGGTCATGGACTGCTTTGCATCTTTGTTCACGAACCGGGCAATATCGTACCGGGTAGATAAGGGGTTCGACCACCTCAGCGTTTACCTCTCGGTGGGGGTACAGAAGATGGTCCGCTCTGATTTAGCCTGCTCTGGTGTCATGTTTTCCATAGATACAGATTCAGGCTTCAGGGACGTGGTCTACATAACTGCTGCCTATGGTCTGGGGGAAAACGTAGTACAGGGGGTCGTCGATCCAGACCAGTTTTACGTCTTCAAGCCCACTTTAAAGGAAGGTTTCAGACCTATTGTGGA
>JBGPRV010000109.1:0-5058 GCA_041489785.1 Dehalococcoidia bacterium
GAACAAACTGGTGGTTATCACCGGTGTTTCTGGCTCAGGAAAAAGCTCTCTGGCTTTCGATACCATATATGCCGAGGGGCAGCGCCGCTATGTAGAGTCTCTTTCTGCCTATGCCCGCCAGTTCCTGGGGCAGATGGAGAAACCGGACGTTGATTACATCGAAGGACTTAGCCCGGCTATATCCATTGACCAGAAAGGGCCGCCTCATAATCCGAGGTCTATTGTGGGCACGGTGACGGAAATCTATGACTATTTGCGCCTTCTTTTTGCCCGCATTGGGCATCCTCATTGCCCTGAATGCGGAAGGGAAATCTCGCGTCAGACAGTGCAGCAAATTGTGGATGCCGTCAAAGAAATACCTCAGGGTAGCCGCATCATGATTCTGGCACCGTTGGTCAGGGACCGCAAAGGTGAGCATCAAACGATATTTAAGGATTTACAAAAGGCCGGGTTCGTCAGGGTTCGAGTTGACGGGCAGATTTATGACCTCTCCGAGGAATTTCAGCTAGCTAAGAATAAGAAGCACACCATAGAGGTAGTAGTGGATAGACTTCAGATAGAGCAAAACGAAAATGCCACCCGCCTTGCTGACTCCATTGAGACAGCATTAAAACTGGGGTCGGGCGTGGTGCTGGTCAAAGTCCTGGACGGGGAGGAATTGCTTTTCTCGGAGCATTTCGCCTGTGTCTATTGCGGCATAAGCCTGGGGGAAATTGCTCCCAGAACATTTAGCTTTAACAGTCCCTATGGAGCCTGCCCTGCTTGCACGGGACTGGGCTGTAAATTGGAAATTGACCCTAATTTAGTCATCCCTGACAAGGGATTGAGCCTGGCTGAGGGAGCTATTCAGCCCTGGATAAGAAATGGGCAGCTCAGCACCTGGTCCAGCAGCATACTACAGTCTCTGGGTCGCCGCCACGGTTTCTCTCTGTCCACACCAGTAAAGGATTTAAGCGAAGAACAACTGCGCGTGATCCTCTACGATGGCGGGGGTGAACCAGTTCCTGCCACATACGAAGATCGCTATGGCATAATGCGTCAATACTACACTAATTTCGCAGGCGTCATACCATACCTGGAGCGTCGCTATCGCGAGACGGGTTCGGATAGTGTCAGAGCGGATATTGAGCGCTATATGGCATCCAACCCCTGCCCCTCATGTCAGGGAAAGAGGCTGAAACCAGAGTCTTTGGCTGTCACTATTGTGGACAAAAATATTATGGATATTACCGCTCTGCCTGTCATAGAGACTTTAAATTGGGTGGAGCAGCTAGGCGGCAAAATCAGTCCCCGGGAACTTACCATAGCTAAGCAAATTATCAAAGAGATTCAGGCTCGGTTGGGCTTTCTCAGAGATATAGGCCTGGGCTATTTAACCCTGGCCCGCCCTTCAGCGACGTTGAGCGGTGGCGAGGCCCAGAGAATTCGTTTAGCTACCCAGATTGGCAGCGGGCTTAGCGGTGTCCTTTATATTTGTGACGAGCCTACAGTCGGTTTGCACCCTGCCGATGGTTCCCGGCTTATCGCCACTCTGAAGCGCCTCAGAGACCTGGATAATACCATAATCATCGTGGAGCACGATGAAGCTATGATGAGAGCTGCTGACTACATTATTGATATGGGACCCGGGGCTGGTAAACATGGGGGAGAAATTGTTGCCACAGGGACACTTCAGGACATAATGGATTGCCCCCAATCAATAACTGGACAGTACCTTAGCAGGACGAGGCAAATTCCTCTGCCACTCGAGCGGCGCTCTGGCTCGGGAAAAGAGCTGGTGATCCGAGGTGCCAGGGAGAATAACTTGAAAAACATCGATGTCCATATCCCCCTGGGCAAGTTTGTTTGCGTCACTGGTGTTTCTGGAAGCGGTAAAAGCTCTCTCACTAACGAAGTCCTGTATAAAAGACTGGCCCGCCTCTTCTACCGGGCTAAGGAGCGGCCAGGCGAGTGTGATGGTATCATTGGCACTGAGTACATTGATAAAGTGGTTAACATTGACCAGTCGCCAATTGGTCGTACCCCGAGGAGCAACCCGGCTACTTATACCGGGACATTCACCCCTATTCGAGAACTTTTCGCCATTGTTCCTGAAGCTAAAATGCGTGGTTACCCCCAAGGACGCTTTTCCTTCAACGTAAAGGGAGGAAGATGCGAAGCCTGTCAGGGGGCAGGCTATGTTCAGATTGAGATGCAATTTTTGCCCAATGTCACTGTCCCCTGCGAGGTATGCAAAGGGAAAAGATATAACCGCGAAGCGCTGGAAATCCACTTTAAAGGGAAAAATATCGCCGAAATCCTGGATATGACGATAGACGAAGCTTTGCTTTTCTTTGACCACTTCTCTAAAATCAAAAACAAGCTGGAAACCCTCCGAGACGTAGGTCTGGGGTATATTTGCCTGGGGCAGCCAGCACCGACCCTTTCTGGAGGCGAGGCCCAGCGAGTAAAATTAGCTACTGAACTGTCCCGCCGCTCCACAGGCAAAACACTTTATATACTGGATGAGCCAACTACTGGCCTTTCCTTCTCAGATATTGCTTGCCTCCTGAAGGTGCTACAGCGCCTGGTGGATTACGGAAACACGGTAATTGTCATTGAGCATCACATGGATGTGATCAAAAACGCTGATTGGGTCATTGACCTGGGTCCTGGAGCTGGTGATGAGGGAGGCTACCTTGTGGATGCTGGCACACCTGAGGAATTGGCCCAAAACGACGCCTCTTTTACCGGGCAGTATTTACGTGGTATATTATCAACGCAGCGGGAAAAGGTATTGACATGATATCAAAGCTCAACAGGGACGAAATTCTTGATTCCATCCATGACAATGTCCGGGATAAGAATATGATTAGGCATATGTTAGCCACCGAGGCTATTATGCGGGCTTTGGCCAGGAAGTTGGGAGAGAGTGAAGAAGAGTGGGGCATTACCGGGCTCATTCACGATATAGATGTGGAACTGGTTGAAGGTGATATGAGTAGTCATGGCAAATTAGGCGCCGACATCGCCCACGAGTTTGGAGCCAATGGGACTATGGCCCATGCTATTTTGTGCCATAACGAAGCTCATGGCGTTCCTCGAGAAACGAAATTGGATAAGGCCCTTTTTTGTGCTGACCCTCTGAGTGGGCTGATCACTGCTGCTGCTCTGGTTCGCCCCGATAAACTAAGCGGACTGACCACCAAATCGGTAATGAAACGCTTTCGCGAAAAAAGCTTTGCTGCCGGAGTCAATCGGGAGCAAGTGGCTCAGTGTCAGAAAATCGGACTGGAACTGGAAGAGTTCATCGGCCTGGGAATCGAAGCCATGAAAGGAATCGCCTCAGAGTTGGAATTGTGACACTCTTGAATTTTGTAGCACGACCTTTCAGGGTCACACAGCACGAAGCTAAAGCTCCGCACCAAATTTCTGAATATCCTCTGCTTAGAAGTAGGATTCCCGTGATTAGTATTTCGGATTCGACATATGTCCAATTACCCGGATAGCGTAGATGTTTAAGCCGGAATTAAACTCTCACCATCTTCACAACCAAATTCCTATTGCAAACGGATTGATGTATTTGATATAGTTGGCTATAGTTGATTGTGAATAGAGCCTCAATTTTTTAGTCGGGCAGGGAAGGAAGTAGATATGATGGTAAGAAGAAAAATCGCTCATGAAAGAAGAAATAGAACCACCACACAAAGAGCTAGAAGCGCTACCTAAAAGCGGAGAGATATACAGAGCCCTCGCAGCATCCTCCCGGGATGCCATACTGGGGGTGGATCGCAAAGGGACCATAATATTCTGGAACAAAGGTGCAGGGCAAATTTTTGGCTACTCAAGCGAAGAGATACTGGGCCAGCCAGTAACCAAGTTGATTTCAGAGAAACACAGAGAGGGTCACATACTGGTACTGAGGGCTTTCTTGAGCGGAAATTGCGGGGAAACAGGGCTCATCGAAGGTGAAGCATTAAGAAAAGATGGCTCTACATTCCCCATTGAATTGTCTTTATCTATTGAGCAGCAAAACGGTAAATTTTTGGGACTTGCCGTCGGAAGGAACATCACCGAGCACAAACACATGGAGCAGGCGTTAAGAGAAAGCGCAGAACGTTATTGCAATCTTTTTGCGACTTGCTTGGAAGCAGTTTTTTCTGCGGACATCCAAGACAATACTGGAGCGGGTAACAAGGCGCTTGAGAAACTGTGTGGCTACTGTCAGGAAGAATTGGCCGAGATGAAGCCAACGAACATCCTCCCTCCAGCAAGTAGAGAATATCTTTCCCAGCAAGTAGAGAAGATACTAAGCGCAGATGAACCTATATCCAGCATAGTGCATGAGATTTTTGGGAAAGACGGCAAAAGAATACTGATAGAACAGTATTTAAATTTCATCAAGAGAAAAGATAAGGTTGTAGGATTTCAGGAGTTTCGCAGTGACATCGTCGAACGCAATATAACAGAAGAACAATTAAAGAGCTCCTTTATCGACCTAACAAAAATCGTTTCTCATGTGATTGAATTTTATGACTCTTATACAGCGAAACATCAGCAAAGAGTAGCTGAACTGGCCCATCTTGTAGGTGAGAATATGGGTTTGGCTGAGGATGTAGTTGAGAGACTCTACTTCAATGGATTGCTCCACGACATCGGCAAGATTTCCATCCCAAAGAGTATTCTCACCAAGCCGGGTGAACTAGCTGAGGAAGAATGGGCTCTTATCCGCGCCCATACGAAACAAGGCTATAACATATTGAAAGATGCCAATCTTCCCTGGCCAGCAGCCGACGTAGCGCTGCAACATCACGAACGGCTAGATGGCTCGGGTTATCCTAACGGTATCACAGGGGATAAGTTAAGTCTGGAAATCAGCATTCTCGCTGTCTGCGATGTGGTGGAAGCCATGAGTTCCCATCGCCCCTATCGGCCAGCAAGAACCACAACGGATATTCTAAAAGAGCTCAAAGACGGCAGGGGAACAAAGTACAATGCCAGTGTAGTGGATGTGATGCTGCTGAAGATTGAAAGCGGGGAATTCAGGTCTATGTGGAATTGAAGAAATTCGAGAAGCAC
>JBGPRV010000110.1:0-4932 GCA_041489785.1 Dehalococcoidia bacterium
GTCTAGTGCCTTCGTGGCTACTAATATTTCAGCTGCGGCTGCGGCTATTACGTGGATGATACTGAGCTGGATTTACCGGCGTCCTACCATCCTTGGCACTGCCACCGGAGCTATTGCTGGATTGGCAGCAATCACTCCAGCGGCTGGATTTGTCCCACCCTTAGCGGGAATACCTATTGGTATCGTTGCCGGGGTGCTGTGTTACTACGCTATGCTTCTCAGAGCGAAGAAGATGGGGGTTGATGAGTCTCTGGATGTCTGGGCATGTCATGGTATCGGTGGTACCTGGGGCGCATTAGCCACGGGTATCTTTGCTAGCGTCGCCGTTAATCCGGCTGGTGCCAATGGGCTGATTTTCGGTAATGCCATGCAGCTTGCCAAGCAACTCCTGGCAGTGGTAGTCGTCTGGGGCTTTGCCTTCGGAGTCACCTGGGTTGTGGCAAAGATAGTTGATGTTACTATAGGACTGAGAGTCAATGCCACAGAGGAAACGGTGGGGCTGGATATTTCACAACATGGTGAAAGGGCTTACGGAGGCACACTGCGATGAAGTTGATAGAGGCGATTATCCGGCAGGAAAGGCTGGATGCCGTGAAGACAGCACTTGAGGCTAGCGGTTATTTTGGTATGACGGTGAGTGAAGTGAGTGGCAGGGGGCGACAGGGAGGGCTCACGTTGCAGTGGCGGGTAGGCGAATATAAAGTAGACTTACTGCCCAAGATTAAGGTCGAAGTAGTCGTCCTGGACGAAGACATTGCCAGAATACTGAATGTCATTACTACAGTAGCAAGAACTGGGGAGATGGGTGATGGCAAGCTCTTTGTCCTGCCGGTCGAGAATGCGGTGCGTGTCAGGACCGGCGAAGAGGGAGACAATGCCATTTAAGCCAATGATGGAGAGTGCAAAGTGTAAATTATAAAGAAATAGGAAAAGATTGATATAATATACAAAATAAGGAGGAAAAGCATGACGGACAAAAAAAGCAGAGAGGAAGCAAAGCAATATGTTTTAAAGATGGCAAAGGAGCATGATGTAAGATTTGTCTGGCTGTGGTTCACCGATATTTTGGGTTTCCTTAAAAGTCTTTCCATCGGCATAGCCGAGCTGGAGAACACTTTGCAGGAAGGAATGGGTTTTGATGGCTCCTCAATTCAAGGCTTCGCCCGCATTGATGAAAGCGACATGGTTACCATGCCTGACCCTGACACTTTTCAATTACTCCCCTGGATGCCCGGGGAGCACTCGGCAGTGGCCCGCATGTTTTGTGATATCGTAAAGCCCGGAGGTGAGCCCTTTGAAGGCGACCCCAGGTTTGTGTTGAGAAAGAATTTGGAACGAGCTGCAAATCTTGGCTACACTTACTATGTTGGCCCCGAACTGGAATACTTCTATTTTAAGGACTCAAAAGGCTGCGAGCGTTTGGACGAAGGGGGGTACTTTGACATGACCCCGCCGGATGCGGCTCACGACCTGAAGCGGGAAACAGTGCTCGCGCTAGAGGCCATGGGCATTGGTGTTGATAAGTCCCATCATGAGGTTGCCACTAGTCAGCACGAAATAGACATGCGCTACACCGATGCTCTGACTATGGCTGATAATGTGATGACCTACCGCATTGTGGTCAAGGAGATAGCGCTGAGGCACGGAGTCTATGCCACTTTTATGCCCAAGCCGGTCCTCGGCATCAATGGTAGCGGGATGCACGTGCACCAGTCGCTATTCAAGGGCAACCGCAATGCTTTTTTTGATAAGAATGGTAAGGATCACCTCTCCAAAATAGCTTTAAGCTTCCTTGCTGGACTTCTGAAATATGCCCCCGAGTTTACCGCAGTTACCAGCCAGTGGGTCAATTCCTATAAACGGCTGGTGCCAGGCTGGGAGGCGCCGGTCTACCTCTCCTGGGCGACACGCAACCGCTCCGACCTGATTAGAGTGCCGGAATACAAGCCAGGCAAAGAAGATGCGACCAGATTCGAGCTTCGTTCTCCTGACCCCGCATGTAATCCCTACCTTTGCTTCAGCGTGATGCTGGCCGCCGGACTAGCAGGAGTTGAGGAGAGATTGGAGGCACCGGAACCCGTGGAAGCGAACGTTTATCACATGTCCGAGGAGGAAAGAAAAAGGCGAGGAATAGGTAGTCTACCGGCTAGTCTCTTGGAAGCGATTCAGCTCACTGAGAAGAGCGAGCTGGTGCGGAAAGCCCTTGGCGACCATGTTTTCAATGCTTTTATCGAGAATAAGAAGATCGAATGGGACCGCTATCGCATCCATGTTACCGACTATGAGCTTGCCAGATACTTGCCGATCTTATAGTCTGATGCCATGTCGGTTGCGTTGATCAACTTGCTCAAAGCACCCTAAAAAGGGGGACTAAGTGACATCCATCGGCGTTGATATTGTGGAGATAGAGCGTGTTGAGTCAGCAATCAAACGAGGGGGAGAGCGTTTTTTAAGCCGGGTTTACACCGAAACGGAGCTCAGGACTTGCCAGGATAGGCTTTCGTCCTTAGCATCCAGATTTGCTGCCAAAGAGGCAGTGATGAAAGTCCTGGGAACAGGTGGGATAGGTATTTGCTGGCGTGAAATTGAGATTCTAACCGATGATGACGGCAGACCATCGGTCAAACTTTACGGGCAAGCTTTGAATAAAGCTGCGGAATTAAACTTAAAAGAGGTCTCTGTTAGCCTTTCTGACAGTAAGCAGCATGCCGTTGCTGTAGCTATAGGTATATATAAAGTCCTTTATTTTAACTCTCTTTTTAATTTCTCCATTACTCTGGCAAACTCTTGGCTGTATCTTTTTCCTTGGTTAGAGAGAAAATCTCGCCATTGAGGAAGCTGTTTTATCGCCTCATCTACAGTGAGTTGAATGACCATTGTGTTTTGTCCTTGCTGAACTTGTTTTACCCTTAGTCGGGGATTTCTTTCCACTTCAGCTCTTATGCCATTGTAGGCTTGCTCTATTTCTGCTCTATACCTCTTTTGTAAGTCCTCCATCAGGTTTAAATTTAGCTCAACTATAGAAGTATTCTGTGCTTTCTTGAGGGTCTCTATGGCTAAAATTCCGTCCCTTTTCCTTTGCAACTCGGCTGGAGTACTCCCAAAACTAAGCGAATCTACCAGTCTCACCTGGGCTTCCCTCAGAAGGGATGGCTTGCCTGCTTCCTTTAACCTCTTCCACAAGCTTTCGGGGTCAATCTGACCTTGGTAAAATTCCGAGAGTAGAAAGTTCACCTTCTCAGAATCTATCATCTTTTCTTTTTCTTCTCGGGTCAACTCACCAATCTTGGCTAATCTTTCTCTAGCGATTGGTGAAAGGTCTTTCTCCCAATTTCCCATTGACTATCTCCTCATAAATAGGCGACAACTATTTTACATCGCGGCAGACTAGAAGATAGTATATAATATGAAATCAGATTTGGGGAGTGCGATGGGGATCAGACTTTATCAGGAGCCGCAGCTTGAGAACCCGATTTTGGTAGCTAGTTGGCCGGGAATAGGAAATATCGGGATAATCGCTGTTGATACTTTAAGAGAGGTATTAGAGGCAGAGGAGTTTGGAGAAATTGAGCCTTGGGATTTCTTTTATCCCAAGCGAGTCTTGATTAGGAAGGGAATCTTGGAATACCTAGAATTTCCCAGCAGCAAATTTTATTTCAAGAGAACGGGGGGAAAAGATATAATATTTTTTATTGGGGAAGAGCAGCCCACCGAAGGGGGGAGGATGTATGCTGAGGGAAGAAAGGCCTTTCACATGGCTAACCTAGTGTTGGATGTAGCCGAGAAATTTAAATGTCGCAGAGTTTATACTTCAGGAGCGGCTGTGGCTTTGACCCACCATACTACGAAGCCCAGAGTCTGGGCCGTGCCCAATAGCGAAAGTTTAATCCCTGAGGTAAGAGGATACGGGAACACTGTACTCATGTCTGACATAGAAGGAAGGGGAGGGCATGGAAATATCACCGGCTTGAATGGGCTCTTGCTGGGAGTTGCCAAAAAGAGAGGTTTTGAGGCTATTTGCCTGATGGGCGAGATACCAGTATATCTTCAGGGATTGCCTCTGTCCTACCCCAAAGCTTCGAAGTCCGTGCTGGAAGTCCTCAGCCACAGTCTAAAAATAGAGGTTAACCTGGACAAATTGGATGAATTAGACCAAGAGGTACAACGAAGAATTGAAGAATTTTACCAACAAATCCCCTTGGAAATCAGGGGGCAACTGGATAGATTAAAGCATGTGGCTTATGCCCAACCGGCTGAGCCTGGGCCGATTACCGAGGAAGAAGAGAAAAGAATTATGGAAGATGTTGAAAAGTTCTTCCAAAAGCGAGGTGGGGGAGGTTGAGCCAGGGATATCCTATTACAATCTATAAGGAACTAGACCTTCGCCGGTCCTCTTTAGTGCTGGGTTGGAGCGAAGATATGGGAAATTTGGGACGGAAAGTTACTGACTACCTAAATTGGAAGCTGAGAGGGGAGGAATTTGCCGAGATTGAACCAGAGGATTTCTTTTCCCTGGGAGGAGTTGCCATAGAAGGTAATCTGGCCCGGTTTCCTGAAAGCAAGTTCTATGCCTGCCAGGAACATGAGCTGGTGGTTTTCCAGAGTGGCTCACCCGGTGCGGAATGGTATAAATTTCTAAACTCAGTTTTGGATGTGGCTGAGCATCATTGTCGGGTAAAAGAGCTCTATATCCTTGGGGCCATGGTTAGCTTTAGTGCTCATACTGCTCCCAGGGAGTTGCTTGCTGTGGTTAACTCAGCAGAAATGAAGGAAATCTTGGGCCAATATGATTTGGCCAGGGATATGGATTATCAGACTTCGCCTGGTGAGAGGCCAACCTTGAATTCCTTTCTGTTATGGGTAGCTAAGGGAAGGAATATTCCCGGGGTGAGCCTGTGGGTGCCAATACCTTTTTACTTAGCAGCAATGGAA
>JBGPRV010000111.1:0-4844 GCA_041489785.1 Dehalococcoidia bacterium
GCGGAGGCTTTATCTGGGGTTGGGGTAAGCCATTAAGACTTCGTCTTAATTTCTCTACGTCTTCATCTAAGCTATCTGCCATACATCACAATTATCACCATGAGTCAGCTTATGTGTCAAGATGCTATCCTCGTTCAGTACCTTGGGGATGCCTATCAGGTGCACCGCTTTGCAGGCTTCGAGCCTATGTCGTCGTCAATCCGACTGTGTTAAGAAATGCGGCGACGACAATTGGATCGAACTGAGTGCCAGCACAACGCTTAATTTCTTCTACAATTTCCGTGATGGACATTGCTGACCGATACGGTCGGTCGGATATCATAGCATCAAAGGCATCGGCTACAGCCAGGATTCTGGCTCCCAACGGTATGTCATCGCCCGCTATAACTTGATGAAGTCCGCTGCCATCATAATGGTCGTGGTGGTGCTCAATCATCTCGGTTATTTTCTCACTAACCATCGGCCGCACAATCTCGGCGCCGACATGAGCGTGAATCATAATGTGCTCGTACTCTTCACGTGTCAGCTTGCCGAGCTTATTCTGGATAACCTGGTCAACCGCAATCTTCCCCATGTCGTGGAGTAAAGTTCCCCAGCGCAAGTCTTCCATATCCTGTGCAGATAGACCAAGTTCATTGCCTAAAGCTAATGCTATTTCGGTCACCCGGCGGGAATGTCCACCAGTGTACTTGTCCTTAGCTTCTAGGGCAGATACCAGTGCCTCGATGGCGCCTAAGAAAAGTTTTCTAATCTCTCCCGTCTGCTCCTCAATCCTTTCCTCCAGGTATTGCTGGTACTCCCTGATCTCGAGCTGGAGACGCCTTTTCTCGAGAGCTCTTTGGACGCTCAGGGAAACCTCCTCCAGGTTAAAAGGTTTGCAGATGTAGTCATCAGCCCCCTGCTTCAGGCACTGAACGGCAACATTAATATCATTAACAGCCGTAGCCATAATAACCACGGTGTCAGGATAGCCTGACTTTATTTTCGGGAGGAGTTCGATTCCTGATTTACCGGGCATCTTTATATCCAGAATAACCAGAGCAATCGGATTGGTTGCCAGCATATTCAGGGCTTGCTCAGCACCATCCGCTTCCTCACACTGGTAGCCTTCTCCTGATAATTTCCGGCGAAGGAGCTTCCTGATTGGAGCTTCATCATCAACGATAAGCAATGTTTCTCGCTGGCTAGGCATACCCTTACTCCTCCCCGGCCAAGATATTTTTGGTCACTGTTTTTAGCTCCTTTTCATCTCTAACTACTAAAATACTTTTCTCGTTGGCATTAGCCTGTTTTACAGCATACCCACAATATGGTCAGCTACCGCTAATGGGCAGTTCGACAAAAATGGTGGTTCCCTTACCCAACTGACTCCTGACATATATTTGCCCGCCGTGCTCGGTCACTATCCCGTGGCAGATGCTCAAACCCAGCCCGGTCCCTTTGCTCGTCTCTTTGGTGGTGAAGAATGGGTCAAATATCCGCTTCAGATTTTCCGGTGGAATACCCGGGCCGTCATCAGCAATTGAAATCATCACGGTATTGTCTTGTTTTTTGGTGGTGATGGTCAGGGTCCCCTTGTTATGCGCCTCAGTCATAAAATATTCGGCGTTGCTAATGATATTCATGAAAACCTGCTGCATCTGGAAATAGTCAGTCATGATTTCGGGAAGGTCCGGGTCAAGCTGGCTCTCAACCTCGATAGCATTTACTTTGTGCTCATAAACACATAATTTCAGGACGTCCTCGATAATGTTATTTATCTGGCTACGCTGCTTCATATGTGCGTGCTTTCGGGCAAATGTCAGGAGATTCTTCGTTACACTAGCGGCCCGCTGAGCCTCGTTGTAGATAAGCTTCAGGTCTTCACGAATGTCGTCAGGGACCTCTCTTTCCATAAGCAACTGGGAGAAACCGATAATGCTTGTGAGCGGGTTGTTAATTTCGTGGGCAGTGCCGGCTACCAGTTCGCCAATGGAAGCCAGCCGGTCAGCCAACATAAGCTGCTCATTCTGCCGCTTTTGTTCAGTAATGTCTGTAAAAGAAATTAAAGCTGCTAATTTGCCTCTATGCATAATCATCGTAGCCATTGTATTTATCCATATTTCTCGGCCGTCTTTGGTCACCGCCCTAAGTTGATAACCCTCGTGTGAGTTCTGGTCAAACACAGCCGACTTAGTAATCCCAAGATATTTCTCTTTATCCTCTGGAAGAAGAAAGTCAAAGGGCTTTGCTTTAAAGGCTTCTCCTTCAGAACTAAATCCAAACATTTTCAGAGCGGCTTGATTAACCATCACTATTTCCATAGTTTCAGCGTCCAGAACAATCGTGCCAATGACTGTGCTATCGAACAAAACTCGGTAATTCTCCTCGCTCTGTCGCAGTTTCTCCTCTGCCTGCTTGCGTTGGGTAACGTCGCGGCTAACACCGCGAAATCCGATAACCTCCCCTTTATCATTCCTCATCAAGAAAAGCGAGTCCTCGACGAGCAGCTGGGTCCCATCCTTCCTGACCTCTACCATAGGAAACCCCTTCAGCGGCTCACCCGTCCGATACACGCGATTATACGCTTGGAAAATAGCCTTGACGTCCTCTTGGGGCATGTAAATCTTGTAGTTCATTCCGATCAACTCGTCTCGCGAATAGCCAAGCATGCAGCTCATTGCGTCGTTGACGAAAGTGAAGTTGCCCGCTATATCCACTTCATAATAGCCCTCTTCCATCTCTTCCAGTATGGTCCGGTATCTCTCCTCGGACTGTCTCAGCGCTTCCTCTGCCTGCTTGCGCTCGGTGATATCAGTAAAAGAAAGTAAACCCGCTAATCTGCCCTTGTGCATAATCCTCGCACCTGTCGCACTTATCCATATTGTTCTGCCATCTTTGGTCACCACTGGAAAATCGAAGGCCCGCCGCAAGTCCTGTTCAAACAGCCCCTTCATAATAAGCTCAAGAGCTTTCTCCCTCTCCTCCGGAGAAATGAAGTCAAGAGGATTTACTCCAGCGCCTTCCTCTGCGGAACTAAATCCAAACATTTTCACAGCGGCTTGATTACCCCTCACTACTTTCATAGTTTCAGCATCCACAACAAGCGCGCCGATGACCGAGCTATCGAACAAAGCTCGATAATTTTCCTTGCTTTGTCGCAGTTTCTCCTCTGCCTGCTTGCGCTCGGTGATGTCGCGCCCAACGCCACGGAACCCGATAATCTCGCCCTTGTCATTTCGCAAAGGAGAGATGGATGTTTCGGCAAACCCCTGGCTCCCATCTTTGCGGCTGGTTCTCCAGGGGAAGCCCTTGTTTGGCACGCCGGTCCGGTACACCTCATTAAAAACTCGAAATACGGATTCGATATCATCTTCAACTGTAAAGCCTTTATAGCTCATTCCAATCAGCTCTTCCATTGAGTATCCCAGGTCGCGGCACACCGAATTATTGACAAAGGTAAGATTTCCGGCGAGGTCAACTTCGAAATAGCTATCTTCCATCTCCTCCAGTGTAGTCCGGTATCTCTCCTCAGACCGCCTCAGCGCTTCCTCTGCCTGCTTACGCTCGGTGATATCCCTTGTAATCACCTGGACAGCCTCTTTTTGGTCTGAAATTTTCGTGGGGATATCTATGTGGTGAAAGTATCTTCCCGCTCTTTCATCCTCGACAATTTGGGGTTGCCACTCATCCAAAACCTTTCTCACAGTTTCCAATCGATGCTGCGCAACCTCTTGCGGCATCACTTCGGAAAATGTCTTGCCAATCAGTTCTTCTAAGGGAACTCCCAGGCTTCTTGCTGACGCAGGATTCGCAGCAAGAAATCTTCCCTCTCTATCTATCTGGGCGATGCAATCCAGAGAAGTTTCGAATAGCAGGCGGTATTTCTGTTCAGACTTTTCTAGCTTTTCCTCTGCCTGCTTGCGCTCGGTGATGTCCTTGACAAAAACCGAGATGCCACCTCGGGAGGGATAAGCACTGATCTCAAAGATGTAGTGCCTACCATCAATATCCATATCATTCACAAAAGTCTGAGGCTGCTGCGTCTTCAGCACGTTACGGTACACTTTTTCCGCCTTTCTCATACCAGGCGTGTCCGGGAAAATTTCCCGGAGGGATTTCCCTATCGCATCCTCCGCCCGAATTCCTGTTAAAATTCCCGATGTCTTGTTCCAATAGATATATCTCAGGTGCTTGTCCATGGCGAAAAAGATGTCAGTGATGCTGTCGGCAAGCTCCCTGTACTTTTCTCCGCTCTCTTTCAGTGCATCCTCTGCCTGCTTGCGCTCAGTGACTTCCATGTAATTCCCCAGAACTGCCCGTCTCCCATGGTACTGGACGGATCTAACTGCCTCCATAACCCATCTAATGCTACCGTCTTTATGAATCACCCTGAATTGATATGGCGGAATGAGCTCTCCCTTGAGCATCTTTATTTCATTTTCCCTGACCATCTCCCTATCTTCGGGAACGATAAGCTCCAAAGGATCACTGTCTACCAATTCATCTGCCGTGTAGCCGGTGGCGATTGGGAAGTTGGAGTTGACATAGCAAAACTTTCCATCCTGTATAATGCAAACTCCAACTGGCGATTTGTCGCCCATAATCTTGAGCAACTCATCTTCATCTGTTCGTTGAACTGTTGATTTCATTGATTTCATCTATCCATCTCCTTAGCCGCTCCGGCTTATCGCGGTAACGTGGTTGGTCTGCGTCTTAATGGTCTCCACTTGAGCTGCGGTAAATAGTCTCCAGCCCCGCCAGTCCCGGTATTCGACGTCGGAAAATATCCCTTCTTTCAACCACCTGAAAAGGGTATTTCTACTGATGCCGACCATCCGGCAAACCTCGGCCGTTCTGTAATA
>JBGPRV010000112.1:0-4793 GCA_041489785.1 Dehalococcoidia bacterium
AATTTAGGCTTCCCTCAGAGGTCAATAGCATAGTATATTATATCATATTTTGAGCTGTTTAAGAATCCCGGCTATTTCAGCTAGCGGAATGGTTTTCTGTTCTCCGCTTCTCATGTCCCGCAACATCACATTTCGCTTGCTGATCTCCTGTGCGCCGAGGATAAGGGCGTAGGCAATGCCTAAAGAATTAGCTTGTCTCATCTGCCCTCTCAGGCTCTTATCACCTGTAGCCATGATAACAGCAATGCCAGCTTTACGTAGCTCCGAGGCAATCTTCATCGCTTCAATCTTGGCTTCTTCTTCTAAGTAGGCGATGAAAGCATTAGGCTTAGGCAATGCCGGAATATCTAATTTCTGTTTCTGTAGATTCAATATTATTCTTTCCAGCCCGGCCGCAAAGCCCACCGCAGGAGTTGGTTTTCCTCCTAATTCCTCGATGAGGTTATCATAGCGACCACCTCCGCCAAGCGTGCTTTGTCCGCCCTTCTCTCCAGGTTCAACCTCGAACACTGTCCTGGTGTAATAATCCAGGCCGCGGACCAATCTAGGATTCAATTGAAAGGGGATGCTCAGTGCTCCTAAATATTTTTGAACGCTTTGGAAGTGGAGTTGGCATTCAGGGCATAGATAATCTGCAATTTTCGGTGCGGTTTTAGCTATCTCCTGGCAAGAGGGTTTCTTGCAATCAAGCAAGCGTAGCGGGTTCTTGACCAGCCTGGCTTTGCAGTCAGGGCAAAGATGGTCTGTATAACCTGCATAGTGCTGCCTCAGTACTTCTAAATACCCGGGGCGGCAAAGCTCACAGCCAATGCTATTGAGTTGAATAGTAAATCGAGAGAGCCCTAGCGAATAAAAGAATTGTCGGGCCATTTCAATTACTTCGGCATCGAGGGCGGGGTCGGCCTCCCCTAAAGCCTCAAAGCCAAATTGGTGATGCTGACGGTACCTCCCAGATTGGGGGCGCTCATACCTAAAGGCCGGTCCAATGTAATAAAGCTTCACAGGTTGAGGTAAGTTAAATAATCCATGCTCCAGGTAAGCTCGGCAAACTGGCGCTGTTCCTTCTGCCTTTAAAGCCAATTCTTGTCCACTTTTATCTTCGAAGATATACATCTCCTTGTCGACGATATCTGTCCCGCCGGCCACAGTTTTAGTGAAAATCTGGGCATCTTCGAATACCGGCGTGCTCAATGGTTGGTAACCATAGAGCTGGCATAAAGAAGTAGCTTTTTCCTCTACGTATTTCCAGTAGGCATGCTCTTGTGGCAGGATGTCGAATGTTCCCCGAGGTGCTTTATGCAAAGGAATCCTCCTTGTCCATCTTTTAGTTTACCATATTTACTGATTTGCGTTACTTTTGCTCTTGCAGTATTATGAACTAGATGGAAGGTAATGCACTTATAGAAAAGGCTAGCACCTACCTGCCTGATGATAAGGTAGCTATAGTTAAAGCAGCTTACGAATTTGCTGCGCGAGCTCATCAGGGGCAAGTGCGTAAAACAGGAGGGCCTTATTTAGAACATCCTGTAAATACAGCTATGATTTTGGCTGAGCTGCACCTTGATGCTGAAACCTTAGCTGCTGCCTTGTTGCACGATGTCCCCGAGGATTGCGGTGTCTCATTAGACGAGATCGAGGCCAACTTTGGTTTACAAGTAGTTAAACTTGTTGATGGAGTTACGAAGCTGAACAAGCTTGAAAATCGAGCTCGAACGGGAGAAACGAAATCGAAGGTTCAGGCGGAAAACTTACGCAAAATGCTCCTGGCTACGGCTGAAGACCTAAGGGTGGTTCTTATCAAATTGGCAGACAGGTTACATAACATGCGTACACTAGGTGCTTTACCCGTAGAGAAACGGCATGCTATCGCTCAAGAGACCCTGGAGATATATGCTCCCTTGGCGCACCGTTTAGGTTACAGGGAGGCAAAATGGCAATTAGAGGATTTAGCTTTTCGCTATCTGAAGCCACGTGTGTACCATCGGATTGCTCATTTAGTGGCTGGAAAGCGAGCCGAGAGGGAAGGCTTCATAACCGAGGTTAGTCAGAAGCTAAGCCAGGAATTAGATAAGGCCGGCATAAAAGCCAAGGTTTATGGCCGACCAAAACATATTTACAGCATTTATCAAAAGATGGGCAAGTATGATGCGCAGGGTAAGAATTTTGGGGATATCCATGACCTTTTTGCCTTACGTTTGTTAGTGGACTCGGTTTCAGATTGTTATAAGGCATTAGGTGTAATTCATAATTTCTGGCGTCCTACACCTGAAGAGTTCAACGATTTTATTGCTAATCCCAAGGATAATGGCTATCAAGCTTTGCATACTACGGTAATGTGTCAAGGTACAACACCGCTAGAAATACAAATTCGAACCCATGATATGCATCGGGTCAACGAATATGGAGTGGCTGCTCACTGGCTCTATAAAGAAGGGAAAGCGGGTGGGCAATTTAAAGATGAAATAGCTTGGCTGCGGCAGCTTGGTGATGGGAGGGAGGAGCTTGATAGTGAAGAATTTTTGGAATCTATTAAAACCGATGTTCTTGTAGATCGAGTGTTTGTCTATACTCCTAAGGGGGAGATAAAAGAGTTGCCCAGGGGCGCTACTCCTCTAGATTTCGCCTTTCGAATTCATACGGACTTAGGCTATAGATGTATTGGAGCGAAAGTGAATGGCAGGCTTGAACCCTTAAGTTATGCTCTTAAGAATGGCGATGTAGTGGAGATTATGGCCAGCAAAGCAGATAAAGGCCCGAGTCTGGACTGGCTTAATCCCGAGCTGGGCTATGTTAAGACGTCTCACGCGCGAAACAAGGTTCGGCAATGGTTTGCCAAGCAGGAACGAAATCAATGTATTGAAACTGGCAAGCAAATTTGGGATAGGGAGCTTAAGAGGTTAGGCATCGGTTTGCCCGGTGTTGACAAGGTAGCGCGTCTGCTTGACTATAACGACGCAGATGACCTTTATGCCGCCTTGGGCAATGGCAGCATCAATTCTTCTCAGATAATGCTTAAATTAAGCGGAGAGTTGGAGCCAACTGAAGAAGGGGTTGAAGTTCTGCCTCCGCGGAAGATCAGCCCTGTAAGTATTAACGTATTGGGCGTGGGGGACTTACTTACTCGTTTGGCTAATTGTTGTCATCCCTTGCCTGGGGATAAGATTATTGGGTATATTACTCAAGGCCGGGGTATCACTGTGCACCGGAGGGATTGCCCTAATATTATCCATGAAGAAGAGAAAGAAAGGTTGATCAAGGTAGAGTGGGGTGATGTGGCGCAGGTTTACCCCGTGGCGCTTCAAGTTGATGCTTGGGATAGAGTTGGCCTTGTTCGGGATATTAGTGCTATTATAGCCGAGGAGGGGATAAACCTTAGCGAGGTAAGCATGAGCAATCACCGTGATGATAGTGTCACACTGCATCTTGCCTTAGAGGTGAAAAGTGCGGCTCAGCTAAGCAAAATAATGTCTAGAATTTATTCAGTATGGAATGTAATAGGTGTAACAAGAAAGGGGGAAATAAGTGTCAGCTAGTAAGCAAGAGAACACTAGTCAGAAAGAGAACACTGGTAAGCAAGGGAACAAAGTAGCCAGGACGGCAGAGAGAAAGCGGTTACGGAATCGCTTAGTGCGCCGTAGTGTTAAGACATGTACGGGCAAAGCGAAAAGTTCAGTTGATGCCGGGGAGGAATCGGCACATCAGAAAACAATGCTGGCTATAAGTAGTGTAGATAAAGCAGTGAGCAAAGGGATTATTCATAGAAATAAAGGCGCCAGACTTAAGTCTCGCTTAATGAAGAAGCTAAATAAGAAATAGTCAACTGGTAACCGATGGCTATTAAGTCTCTTTCGCCAAAGCAGGAACGAATTATCAACTTTGTCACCGAATTTTTGAGTGATAAAGGTTACCCTCCTACTATTAGAGATATTGCTGCTGGATGTGGGATAAGCTCTACCTCGGTGGTAGCTTATAACCTGAACAAATTAGAACAAGCAGGATATATTCGCCGACACAGTGACATATCTCGGGGAATTAAGTTCTTGACTCCACAGAAAAAAGGAGGGAAACTTGTTTATATTCCCATAGTGGGGGTAATAGCTGCTGGTGAGCCTATTCCTGTGCCTGACACAGGCAATATTGCCTCCAATGAGGGTTTGGAAGTCAGTAAGGAGTTAGTTCGCGGCAAGCAAGATATTTATGCCCTTCGAGTGAAAGGCGACTCCATGCAAGATGCTTTGATAGGAGACGGGGACATAGTTTTAATGGACTATGTGGGCAGTGCTGAGAATGGCGATATGGTGGCTGTCTGGCTTAAGGAAGAACAAGAGGTCACGCTTAAGAGGTTTTTCGCTGAGCCAAATCGCATCCGCCTGGAGCCAGCCAATAGGCAGATGAAACCCATTTATACTACTCCAGATAATGTTGAGATTCAGGGGAGGGTGGTGGCTGTGATAAGGCGTATATCGTAGGTTATGGAATGCAAAAGGCAAAATGACAAAGGAAAATTTAAAAATAAGTCCAGCCTTTTTGACTTTTGAATTGTAATTTTAATTTTTGACATTTGATTTTTGGTTTAATGCGATGTTGTCCCAATTCCAAGCGATAGGGCAAGCTCTCTTTACTCAAGGATTGGTTTCTCCCCAGGGAGGTAATCTCAGCGTCAAATTTGGGGAGCATCTGGTTATTACCCATCGGGGCAGCGCTTTGGGCTCCATTCAGGAAGGGGATTTGGTGGAGACGGGGATAAGTAAGAACAATCGGGCTACACCCTTAGCTTCAACGGAGCTGGAAGT
>JBGPRV010000113.1:0-4786 GCA_041489785.1 Dehalococcoidia bacterium
AAAGTTGTTGTAATTCCGCTCAGTGGGACTATTACCACCGGGGACTCTTCATTGTCCTCTGGCTCGACCATTACCCCGGGGTTGGTGAGGTATTATTTATCGAAGGCGGAGGCAGATAAAGCAGTCAAGGCGATTGTCCTCCGCATAGAGAGTTCTGGCGGTGAGATAGAGCCTTGCCAGGAAATCTTATTGGAGATAGAAAGAGCTAAGGCGACAAAAACCATTGTTGTGAGCATGGGGGAAATGGCTGCCTCAGGCGGCTACTATATCTCAACTCAAGCGGATAAGATTGTTGCCCTTCCCACCACACAGACGGGAGCCATCGGAGTTATTTCTGCAGCAATAAACGTCGAGGGGCTCTTGGAAAAGCTGGGTATCCAGATAGAAATCTTCAAAGGTGGCAAGTATAAGGACATGTATTGGGGATTGAGAGAGCTGACGCCGGAGGAAGAGGCAATCATGCAGGGAATGGTCGACGAATATTACGAGCAGTTTATCGATGTGGTGGCTGAGGGGAGAGGGCTAAGCAGGGAAGAAGTCAAAAATTTGGCCACGGGGCAACTTTACAGTGGTACCAAAGCCAAAGAGTTGGGGCTGGTTGATGAGCTAGGTGATCTGGATACAGCCATAAATTTGGCAGCAGAACTGGCTGGCATCGAAGCTCCGATAGTGGAGTATTATTATAAACAACCCGGACTAATACGGAGATTGCTGTCAGGGCTTGTCGATGCCATACAGGCGCGAATATCAGGATTGAGTGCCCAGGATATAATTTTGTTGGAAATCTTAGACCATAACTATCCCCAGCCTTTATTTCTATATCAAAGCTAATGGGACAATTTCGTTTTCTTACCGGTGGAGAATCCCACGGAAAGGGATTGGTAGCCATAATGGAAGGGATGGTGGCTGACCTTCCCCTGGAAGAGGGGTATATCCATAAGGAACTCAAGCGCCGCCAGCAGGGCTACGGGCGTGGTCCTCGCATGAAGATTGAAGAAGATAAGGCAGAAATTATGGCAGGTGTTCGCTATGGCCTCACTACAGGTAGCCCCATCGCTCTCTTTATCACCAATCGAGATTGGCAAAACTGGCAGGAACAGTTAAGCATCTCTCCGATAGAGAAAGAAGTCGAGTCTGTAACCTGTCCCCGCCCGGGACATGCCGATCTAGCCGGAGTGACTAAATATGGTCTCAAAGACATCAGGCCAATTATGGAAAGAGCCAGTGCCCGGGAAACAGCCGCCAGAGTAGCTGTCGGGGCTATAGCCCGAAGATTTCTGGAGGAGTTGGGCATTGTTATCCACAGCCACACTGTGACAATTGGGCAACATAGCTGGGAGCGAGGAGAAGCAAACTCTATAGATTGGCAGCAAGTAGAAACCTCTCCAGTCCATTGTGCCCATGCCAAGCTAGAAAAGGCGATGATGGCAGCTATCAATGAGGCCAAAGCTAATGGCGACACATTAGGAGGCATTTTTGAGGTGATTGCTATTGGTGTCCCCATTGGCCTGGGCAGCCACGTTAGCTGGGATCGCCGTCTTGATGGCCGAATTGCTCAAGCGATAATGAGCATCAATGCTGTGAAAGGGGTGGAAATCGGAGCAGGATTTGCTCTAGCCGAGCTTAAAGGTTCGCAAGCCCACGATATTATCGAACCCAGCCCACGTAGCAAAGCGAAGGGATTCCCCTGGCGACGTGGCACTAACCGTGCCGGTGGCATTGAAGGTGGCATAACCAATGGCGAGGACATAATAGTCAAGGCAGCAGTCAAACCTATTGCTACCCTGGCTAGTCCTTTACCTTCTATAGACCTTCGCAGTGGAGAAGTAGCGAAGGCTCACTATGAACGCAGCGATATTTGTGTTGTCCCGGCCGCCGGGGTGATTGCCGAAGCCATGTTAGCCATTGTTCTGGCTGACGCTTGCCTAGAGAAATTCGGCGGCGATAACTTAAAAGAGACCCTGGCAAATTATCACAATTATTTGAGCAATATATCTTGATTGAGCAACTATTATCCCAGGGCAAATGAGGCAGCATCAGCGAAAGCCTGTCAAAAGGAGTTTCTAGAGGGGATAATTCTGGAGGAAAGGATTTCCTCGGCGTTCATCACCGATAGTGGTGGGTGGTCCGTGGCCGGGGTAAACAATGATTTCATCAGGCAAAACCATGAGTTTTTCATGAATGCTTTTCATCAGACGTTCGTGGCTCATTCCGGGAAAATCGGTCCTGCCAATGCCAAGATTAAATAAAGTATCACCGCTAAAGACTACTCCATGCCCTGAAAGACAGATCCCACCAGAACTATGTCCTGGAGTATAGAGGACTTCAAAGTGTAAATCGCCTATATCTATGAGGTCACCGTCCTTGAGTAACCTGTCCGGCCGAGGAGGTGATTTGACAGGAGAGACGCCGAGCGATGTTAGCATACGCATGGGCGCGGTAAGCAATAATCCCTTCTCTGCCTCGTGAATGGCAAACTGGGCATGAGTCTTTTCTTGAACTGCATGAAGGGCACCAACATGGTCTATATGGGCATGGGTTATCACGATTAAGGATATGGATAACCCTGTTTGCTGCACCGTTCTCAAAATAGTCTCAGCTTCAGCACCGGGGTCAATAATCATTCCTTGCTTCGTTGTGGATGAACCAACGATATAGCAGTTGGCGGCAAAAGGACCGACCACTAACATCTTTATAACCATTGCTCTTTTCTCTAGTAATTTTACAGTCGAATTCGTGAAGTATAGCATGAGTTTACACTCTGGGAAAAATCACTGGTAAATGAAATCATTCTCGTGCAAAGCTAATTCTTGCTCTAATCTAGATTTTTCAATATACTGAAAAGATAACTAGATGAAATTAGACAAGCGAATAACTAATCTCATTATCACAGGTTTCTCAGGCACCGGTAAATCCCTGGTGGCTAAAGAGGTTGCCCGGAGATTAAATTGGGATTTCCTGGATACCGATGATGAGATAGTTGAACAAACTGGCAAGCCTATCGCCGAGATTTTTCGTCAGGATGGGGAGGGCAAGTTCCGGGAACTGGAACGCGATACGATTAGAAAAGCTTGCCAGCAAAAGCAGACAGTCATAGCTATTGGCGGCGGTGCCATAGTTGACCCTCAAAACTATGAGTTGCTTGCCAAGACTGGGGTAATTGTTTGTCTGGAGGCTAAACCCGAGACAATCTATGAGCGCTTATTCCGTGCGGCTGCTCGTAGTCCTGAGACTGAAGTCCGTCCCCTTTTAGCTACCGATAACCCTCTGGAACGCATCAGGCAGCTTAAAGCCTCCCGGCAGCCTTACTATGCCAAAGCGGATTGGACAATTCATACTAACGGCTTAAGCATCAGTGAAGTAGCAGAAGAGGTGATAAGGGCTTCGAAATTGCTTCAGCGCACTGATAGCTTTCAGCTTTCAACTTTAAGTGACAAAGACGTTGCTTGCATGGTGAAGACTGCTACTCAAAGTTATCCTATCTTTGTTGGCTATGGATTATTGGACAAGCTGGGCGAGAAGATGAGGCAAGCTGCTCTATCTGGTATAGCCACCATAATTAGCGACGAGAACGTCTTCTCTCTTTATGGCAGCAAAATTAAGGGAATCCTCAAGGACGCTGGTTTTGCCATTAATTCCTTTGTGGTGCCGCCGTGTGAAGAAACGAAAAGCATGGACTATGTCATCAAGATTTACGATTTCCTTGTCGAGCATCGAGCGGAACGAGACGATATTATCGTCGCCATGGGTGGGGGCATGGTCGGTGACTTAGCGGGTTTTGTCGCTGCCACCTTCTTACGAGGTATGTTCTGGATACAAGTGCCAACCAGTTTGGTAGCCATGGTTGATGCCAGCATCGGGGGCAAGGTCGGCGTTAATCATCCTGAGGGGAAAAACCTTATTGGTGCCTTCTATCAGCCTAACCTGGTTTTGGCTGACTGCCAGACTCTTACCACTCTGCCTCAGCGTGAACTGATTTCGGGCTGGGCCGAAGTTATTAAGCATGGCTTGATTTTAGATAAGGAATTTTTTGAGTTCCTGGAGAACAATGTTAATGGACTGGCAAAACTAGAGCCGGAGTTGCTTACCCGAGCTATTGCCCGTAGCGCTGCTATCAAGGCTCAAGTAGTCAGCCAGGATGAAAAAGAAAGGGAAGGAAAACGTACTATCTTAAATTATGGGCATACCGTCGCTCACGGATTGGAGACGGCTACTCAGTATAAGCGCTTTCTTCATGGCGAAGCAGTAGCCATTGGCATGATGGGAGCCGCTAAGATCAGCCAGCGATTAGGTCTTTTGACTTCAGCGGCGGTGGAGCGCCAACAAGCCCTATTACAAAAGTTCGGCCTGCCCACGTCATTGCGAGCCGAAGCTGCGAGCCAAAGGCGTGGCAGGAAGCGAGACAATCTCAAATTGAGCCTGGCCGGGGTAACCAGGGCTATGGAACTGGATAAAAAAGTAAGAGGAAAGGCAATTCACTGGGTGCTGTTACAAGATATTGGCAAAGCAGTAATTCGCAGTGATGTGCCTCAGAAGGAAGTGCTAGCCGTTCTTCAGGAGCTAGCGGAGCCGTGACCTCTTTGTTCAATTGAAAGCCCCTCTTTTATAAGCTATAATGAGCAGTTCAGAAAAGGAGACTATCTTTGCTCAAAAGCCATAACTGCGGGGAACTGAGGAAAAACCATGCCGGACAGAAGGTAACTTTAGCTGGCTGGGTGCACCGGCGCCGTGACCATGGCGGGAAGGTATTCATTGACCTTCGTGACCGGGAAGGCATAGTTCAGGT
>JBGPRV010000114.1:0-4703 GCA_041489785.1 Dehalococcoidia bacterium
TTACCTTAGCACAGTCCTGACAATACCATACCGGGATGCGGTGCCCCCACCACAATTGTCGGCTGATGCACCAATCTTTGATATTTTCCATCCAGTCAAAATATATCTTGGTGAAGTGTTCCGGAATTATTGTGACCCGGCCCTCTTTAACAACCTCGATAGCGGCTCTAGCTAAGGGCTGCGTTTGGACAAACCATTGCAGGCTGACTTTGGGTTCAATCATTGTCTGGCAACGACCACAATGTCCTACCGAATGAGAGTAGGGCTCGATTTTCTCCAGAAGTTTTTTGTTTTGCAGGTCAGCCAATACCTTATCTCGACAGGCAAACCTTTCCAGTCCGTGATACGGACCGGCGTTCTCGTTCATAGTGGCATCGGGATTCATGATATCTACCAGGGGCAAATTATGTCTCTGGGCTACTTCGAAGTCCGTGGGGTCATGGGCGGGAGTTATCTTCAATGCTCCGGTGCCGAAAGAAGTATCAACAGCCTCATCAGCGATTATGAGGATTTCCTTACCGCTAACAGGAAGTGTGACACTCTTGCCTATGAGATTCTTATAGCGCTTATCTTGGGGATTTACCGCCACAGCCGTGTCGCCGAGGAAAGTTTCCGGTCGAGTAGTAGCTACGGTGACGAAGCCCTTACCTTGAGTCAGAGGATAGCGAATATAATAAAGCTGTCCGACAATATCTTTGTGCTCTACCTCGAGGTCGGAGAGAGCAGTCTGGCAGCGGGGACACCAGTTTATCATTCGCTCCCCACGATATATTAACCCCTTATCGTACAGACGTACGAAGGCAGTACGCACTGCTTTGTTCGGACCCTCGTCCAACGTGAATTTCTCTCTAGTCCAATCGCAAGAAGTTCCCAGGAGTTGATGTTGACGCCTGATATTCTCCCGACTCTTATTAGCCCATTCCCAAGTCAACTTAGTGAATTTCTCTCTACCTATCCCATCCCTAGTTTGCCCTAGTTTAGCCAGTTGCCGCTCCACAACCACTTGTGTGGCGATGCCGGCGTGGTCGGTCCCCGGTAACCACAAGGTGGGCTCCCCTTTCATCCTGTGCCACCTGACCATGATATCCTCCAGCGTCGCGGTCAGAGCATGTCCCAGGTGTAGTTCGCCGGTAACATTGGTAGGTGGCATGATGATGACGAAGGGTTTCTTTTTGGGGTCTATTTTTGGAGTAAAGTAGCCTTGCTTGAGCCAGAAATCATACCATTTCTTTTCTATCTTGCCTGGCTCATAGGCACTAGGTATTTCGGACATTAACTCTAAACCTAACTTCGCTATTGGCTGTCAGCTGAAAGAAATCTTGATATCTGAACAAATTCAAATCTTGTTTGGTCGTCGGGATTTTGGCTTTGGAAGGAGCTTCGCCACCCTATCCAAAACCTTATCCGCCACCTCTCTTTTGCGCAAGAGAGGCAAGCTGTCAATCTTGCCTTCGCGGTCAATTATGGTTACTCGATTGGTGTCAGTGCCAAATCCACTGTCGCTAGCGGTAATATCATTGGCCACGATAAGGGCAAGCCCCTTTTGCTTTAGCTTCCCTTTGGCATTTTCCACCAGGTTGCTGCTTTCAGCGGCGAAGCCTACCTTAATGAACTTTCCCTTAACAGTGCCTAAAATGTCCGGGGTGCATTCCAGCTCTAAGGTTAACCCTGCCTTTTCTTTTTTAATCTTATCTTTAGCTGCCTTTATCGGGCGATAATCAGCTACGGCGGCGGCCATAATTAGAGCGTCAGCCTGGGGAGTTATATTCTCTACTGCTTGACGCATTTCCTGAGCTGTGCCGACTTGGATGACATCAACGCCTACGGGTTCGGGTAACAAAGTAGGGGCTGTAATCAACGTTACTTCAGCTCCCCGGTCACGGGCTGCCTCAGCCAGAGCATAGCCCATCTTCCCTGAGGAGCGGTTACTGATGTAGCGAACCGGATCGATAGGCTCTTGAGTACCGCCGGCGGTAACCACGATATGCCTGCCCGCCAGGTCTCCACCCCTCCCCAACACCTGGCAAATGCTACCTATAATATCCTTGATATCAGCGAGTCGCCCCAGACCCTCTTTGCTCGAGGCTAACCAGCCCGTGGCTGGAGCAATAATCACAAAGTCGCGAGCTTCAAGCTTAGCCAAATTATCCTGGGTGATTGGATTATTATACATATTGGTTTCCATAGCTGGGGCTATGCCCACCGGCGCCTTGGTAGCCAGCACCGTGCAGCATAGCATGTCGTCAGCAATGCCAGCAGCCAGCTTGGCAATGATATTAGCTGTCGCGGGGGCAATAACTACTATATCAGCGGCTTCCGCCAGGGAGACATGCTCAATACTGAATTCAGAGGCCAAATCAAACATTTCGGTAACTACGGGCCTACCTGTAATAGCCCGGAAGGTAACAGGTGAGATGAACTGGATGGCCTCTTCAGTCATAATTACATTCACCTTGGCCCCCGCTTGAGTCAACTGACTGGCAATCTCTGCTGCTTTGTAGGCAGCAATGCTCCCTGTTATTCCCAAAACTATGGTTTTGTTTCTAAGCATTACTGCTCCTTATTCATTTCATAAATAAGACGCAATCCAATTAAAGTTAAATCAGGATTTACTACCTCTATTGCCGGTATTTCCTGGGCTAAAAAGTAAGCCTGGCCGCCGGTAGCTACCACCTTCGCCTTAGTTCCCAATTCCTGTTCTATCCGTTGGATCATGCCCTCAATAAGTCCAACGTAACCAAATATTATACCTGATTGCATAGCCGAGATAGTATTTTTGCCGATGACCTGCTCCGGGCGGCTTAACCTGATTCGCGGGAGCGCAGCAGTACGAGTGTATAAAGCTTCGGTGGCTATGAAAATCCCCGGGGCAATAGCACCACCAAGGTAATCCCCTTCCTGGGAAACAACGTCGAAGGTGAGGGCGGTGCCAAGGTCAATAATTATCACCGGCTTTCCGTAGAGGTGTTGGGCAGCCACAGCGTCAACCACGCGGTCAGGACCAACCTCCCGAGGATTATCCAGACGGATGCGCATGCCTGTCTTAACACCAGCTTCGACCACTAAGGGTTTAGTATTTAAATATTTCCCACACAATTCCACGAATGCAGGCAACAGCGGTGGCACGACACTGCACAATGCTACTCCGGTCACCTTTGAAGGCAAGACCTTTTTTCGCTCCATAAGGTTGAGTAATACCCCACCGTACTCGTCTGAAGTGCGGTGAATGCCGGTAGCTAAATTCCAGGTGGCTTTTAGCTCATCACCATCAAATATACCAATCTTAACGTTGGTGTTCCCAATATCAATTGCTAATAACATAGGTGTTTAGCTTTATCTTTAGCCTCCTAGCTTTACGGGCTGAGTATAGCACTACTATCTCATCCGTGCCACTATTGAAGCTCTGGAAAGACGGGCATTAGGTAGAAGCCCGATTTTCGCCACACTTCCCTTGCAAGTCTTGTAACTTCTTGCCCAGGGCCTGCCAGTGTGTGCCCGGCCAGTAGATGCGATGGCAGGCGGGGCACTGCGTATATTGAGTTTGAGTTTCAAAAACGCGAGCGGGGACCAGGTTTTTCACCTCTTCTTTATCCCTAGCTATTAATGCTCGATTGCATTCCAGGCAAAGCGAGAAAGGTTTGAAATGATAATTTAAATTCAAAGTTTCCACTACTTCCTGCACCTGGAGTTTAGGGTCATCCTGTTTAATGTGTATAGTTTTGAGTTTGCCGTTTGTGACCAAGCGTCTTTTCATAAATTGGGCATCTTTAGTCAAAATCACCCTGTTCTCGCTAAGAGCTATTTTAATCATTTGACCATCGTCTTTTTGCTTAAACAGCAGAGTATCATAGCCAATCAGCCTTAACCATCGAGCCAGTTTGCCCACGTTGTTATCCGCAATGAATTTAATTTCCATAGCTTACTTAGGATGATATACGGGAGGTGGATTAGCTTACTAGCCACTTCAAAACCACAACCGCCGACGGCGCAGGAAGAGAATCATAGCAACAACAATACCCACCTGGACAACAAAGCTGAGCACAAACAATAACGGATTATGCAACCAAGACTGTGGAAGCAGGTTCGAACCTTCTATGCTGGCTACTACCTCGACGGGCATTATGATGGCCATGAAAATAGTCAAAATTCGCATTACCTCCTGAATCCGGTGCGACGTTAGCCAGTTGCTGGTGTCAGCAAGCCCATCTATGACCTCTTTGCAATCTTCTAGCCCATCCCAGATTTTGCGAATGTGGTCAGCGACATCACCAAAATAAATTTCCTGATCCTCTTTGAAGAAAGGATATTCTTCCTTCTCAAGAGTCTCAATTACCGCAATCTGGGGATGAATGACGCGGCGAAAGGAAATAAGGTCACGTCGAATCAGGGAAATCTCGCGGACAGTCTTCGGCACGGGCTTGGTGAGGATAATATCCTCTATATCATCAATGTTTTGGGTAAGTTTATCAAGTATAGGGAAGCAAGAGTTAACCATTCTATCAAGGATGTGATAGAGAAGAAATCCTGAGCTTCGCCCCAAGTAACGTTCGCGGCTTTCCTTGTCAGTCTCGCATTCCTGGAAAAATTTAGCCAGTGGCTTGAGGTCACCGGAACAATGAACGGTGACGACATAATTCTCACCAATAAAGATATCCATTTCACTGGGCCTGGTTATACGATTTTGTTTATCAAATACCGGGAAA
>JBGPRV010000115.1:0-4702 GCA_041489785.1 Dehalococcoidia bacterium
ACGGCTACGTTACCAAGATAAGAGAAGGCCGACGTCTGAGGTATCGGATTAATCCTGATTTGTGCCTCCGCGATGAGATGCTGCAGGACAAAGCTGTCGGTGACCTTCTTGAGATGCTTGGCTGGAAAAGACGGCGCAGGCAAATACAGAAAAGAGAACTGGTTGCTGTGGGCGGGAAGGCAGAACCCTAACGAAGCTGTACTGATTAGCCAGTCTGTCATCACCAAAACCAAGGTTATAATCTTAGGCATTGGGTAGAATCTGTCCTGGTTCAATACCTTAGTGGCACCTCCCTTTTGTCATTGCGAGGAGCGAGATTCCTCGCTTATGCTTCGGAACAGGCTCCGCAATCCCGGTGAGGCGGGTGAGGATGGAGATTGCCACGGCCCCGACAAGTCGGGGCTCGCAATGACATGAGGGACTATCGCACCTTTCCTCGGGCTAGCGAGGCGAATATGCCGCCGAAGCAGAGAATGGCGAAAATGATGAACGATGTTTTCATACTTTCCTGGAAAAGAGGATAATATTCGGGTGTAATTTGAACTCTCCCCATGTATAGAGTGAACATCAACATAGCGACTCCCATGCTGAAGACCATGCCAACCTGTCGCATCGTTGCCAGCGTCGCTGAGGCTACCCCGTAAGCCGTCTTTGGGGCAGAACTCATAACCGCGTTGGTATTGGGAGACGAGAAGAGAGCAAAGCCCAAACCCATCAGAAGCAAATTGCCTATAATGAACGCCAAGGGGGTTTCTTCATTTAGGAAAATGAAGATAACGAGTCCTGCGGTGGTCAATGCCATTCCTGCGGAGGCAATCATTCTTGGTTCAATCCTGTCCGAAAGCCTGCCGGCCAGCGGTGAAAAAATAGCCTGCATAGCGGGCATGGCGACCAGAATCAAGCCGGCACTTTGAGGGTTGAATCCCTTCAGATACTGCAAATAAAGGCTTATGAGTAAAGACACGGCCCATGTGGCACTGTAGTTAATCAATGCTGCCAAGTTGGAAAAGGTAAAGGCTCTGCTGTTCTTGAAGAGGCTTATATCCAGGACCGGGCTTCTTGTTCTTATCTCCCACCTGGTGAATGCTGAAAGCCCTATGATGCCTCCCACAATCAACCACACTCCTGACATCGCCGGCAGGAGAGTAAAACCGTATACCAGCGCTACAAGTGCAAGGCTATAGATTACGGAGCCGGCAAAATCGAACTTCTCGCCCTTTGCCCCAGTCCACTCACCTTTAAGCTTCCATAAAACAACGCCGATAACTGCCAAGCCCAGGGGCACATTTATGAAAAAGATGCTCCTCCAGCCAAGATGCTGTGTGAGAATCCCACCCAAAACCGGGCCCAGGGAAAGGCCAATATATGCTGCCGCGATATTTATTCCCAGGACTTTTCCCCTCTCATTGGCGGGAAATACCGTAGTAAGCAATGCTACTGCGGTTCCGGCAAGCATGGCACCGCCAATTCCCTGAAAAACCCGGCAAGAAATAAGCATGTGGGCAGAGCTTGCCATCCCCGCAAAAAGGGACGAGATCGTGAAGATAACTATGCCACAGGTGAAAATCTTCTTCCTGCCATATATATCTGCTATTCTGCCGAAGGGAACAAGAAAGGTTGCCGAGGACAGGAGGTAGGCGGTAGCAATCCAGCCTAACATGACGGCATCCAATGACAGCTCTTTTCCGAGTCTAGGGAGGGCAATATTCACAGCGGAGCCCATAAAGGGGAAAATAAACGAGGCTGTCGTGGCGACAAGAAGCACCACTCTTTTGCTGGTACCCTTGTCCATAGAGTCATCCATAATCAGCCAGTTTAACTTATTTAGTGGGAACTCTTCTAGTCCTGGTCGGCATTCTTTCAGCAATTGTCTTTTGCTTCACAGCCCTATTGCATTACATGGTGACGAAGTCGGGAAATACTAGCTAACAGTTGCTTTAACCGAAATATCGCTGTAAACTTCTGGTTCTCTGTAGTTTTATATCAGGGAACGCAGGAGAGCGGGAAAAATGTTTTCAACAAAGGCCGGGGCTACCAAGCTATTGATTGGTGTAGTCGTCGGTTTAATAATACTTAAGGTGATCGTTAGCTGGCTGACCGGTAGCATCAGCATCCTGGCCCAGGCAGCTGACAGCCTGTTGGATTTGTTCGCTGGAATAATCACCTTCTCGGCCATTCGCATTGCGGCTAAGCCAGCTGACACAGAACATCAATATGGTCATGGTAAGGTGGAAGATATCGCCGGCGCTTCACAGGGAATTCTCATCTTCATTGCTGGCGGACTGATAATCTATTCATCCATACACCGGATAATAGAAATAGAACGCTACAGCATCCAACTAGCCGACGCAGGAATAGGGGTGATGGCAGTTTCCATAGTGGTCAGCATCTTCTTATCTCGCCATCTATTAAGAGTATCCCGCACTACTGGCTCAGTAGCACTGGAAGCTAATGCACGCAATATTGCCACTGATGTCTACTCCACGTCAGCAGTATTGGTTGGACTAGCAATAGTACGAATCACCAAGCTCAATATTATTGACCCTATAATCGCTATCGGAGTTGCTATCTATATCCTAAAAGTAGCCGTTGATACAATCCGCAAGCCGATATCAGGACTGCTTGATGAAAAACTGCCACCTTCACAACAGGCAATTATCGATGCCTGCCTGGTGAAACACAGCCCCGGGGTGGTTGGTTTTCATGCCTTACGTACACGCCGAGCTGGAAGCCAATACTATATAGACCTCCATTTGGTAATGGCCAAAGACATTCACTTAGAGCAGGCTCATCAGATATGTGACCAAATTGAGATGGAGATAGTAAATAAGCTCTCTGAGGCCAGTGTAACCATTCATGCTGAGCCATGTAACGATGAATGCGAGCAGTGCTACATAATCTGCTCAAAACGACAAATCAAATAAGTTAGGCCTGTGGCGGGTTCAAATCTAAGCAGCCCCGGAAATCAATGCCCTAAGCATCCCAGTTACTGGAGCAGCCATTCGCCGCCATAGACTATGGCGAAGCCAATTGCCAGGCAAATCAGGACTATGATTGGACCTCTGAGAAGGAATTTCTTTATCATAACAACCACCAGGCTTTAGCTTGACTGTTTGGGGTCTTTCGTAGTCTTGGCTCTTTTAGATACAGCGTCCTTATATACCCTTGCCAGGCTCTTGCCATGCTGGGGAATCCTGGCCTTTTCCTTTGCTCGCCGCCTTTCTCGTCGTTCTTGTTTGGTTTTCCTGGCAAGCTGGTTCTGGTCTGAAAGTCGCTCGTTTACCACTTAATTTCGTATGAGCCGAGGATAAAATCGAGGTCTCCTTGAAAAGCGGAGAGTTTTTCCTGGGGGAAAAGAGTCTCATCTACGTCAAGGAGCATTTTTGTTTCGTCCTGTGGTGAGCCTAGAATATGTACGATGCCGCATTCTTTCTGGTCTTTCTCTTGCTCGGCCGGTGTTTTTAATGCCAACGTGGTACGCGATTGAGTGTCGCCGCTGGGAAGACCATATGTTTGCGACTCAGTCTCAACAGCTATAATCCCTTGTTTATGCAACAAGCCCTGTACCTCATCGCACAGCATCCCGGGACTTAAGCCCCTATAAGTCTTTTTAATCTGGATTGTCATTTTGTTCTCCTGCCGAATATTATAGCACTTCCCCTTCTTAGTTTCACGGTTCATATGATATAATTGGAATCTGAAATGAAAAAAGAACTGATGCAAATCTTAGCCTGTCCCGTATGTAAGGGGGATTTGGAGCTTAAGGTGGATGAGGGAAAAGGGGAAGAAATAGTCACGGGTTCTCTTTATTGCTCTAAGTGCAACTATTCCTACCCTATTGTAGATACGATCCCCAATTTGTTACCGCCGGAGCAGCAAACTTAACTCAAGGGCTATACACCACGCCTGCTGTGGGCGATTCCCAGACCTCTACATTCACCAACTTTACCGGAGAGCCGGAAAAACGAGCTTGGAGCGCATCATGTATAGTGGCAGCAATATTCTCGCTGGATGGGCCAATCTTATCAAGGGGGGACACATCATTCAGGCAGGTATGGTCGAATTGAGCCAGGACTTCCCTGAGGTGCTGCTTTAGCTGGGCGAAATCGTAAGCCAGGCCAGTCTCATCGAGACTGGCTGCTTCTAAACGGGCTACTACCTTGAAGCGGTGGCCATGTAGCTTTTCACACTTACCATGATAGTTCGGGAGGTAGTGCGCAGCATCAAAGTGCTCTTCCACAAATAGCTGATACATTAATGCCTCTTGTGTATATCGCGTCCTAAACAATATCGAAAATTCAAATTCTAAACCGCTTAGCTCCTTTGGATTTTGGGCGTTTGATATTGTTTAGAGGTTAGATTAATATTTACCTTATCCCTTCCTATTTCTTCTTTTCCTTGTTCTGCTTGGGCTTTTTAACATTCTTTCTTCCCTTAGTTCCCATTGCTAGCCTCCTGTTTTTGTTGTCCTTTGCCATCCGCAGGTATTTATGTCATTTCATATAATACCATTTTCGCACCCCTTTTTGTTCTTTAACATCGTTAGCTAATCGGGCAATGTTCTTGCCCAGCTTGGGATGAACTAAGTCCGGGGCGATTTCCGCTAATGGTATAAGAACGAAAGCCCGGTCTTGCAGGCGGGGGTGTGGGATGGTTAGGTTCTGGGTTTCCATAATCTTGTTGTTATAGAAAAGGATATCTA
>JBGPRV010000116.1:0-4665 GCA_041489785.1 Dehalococcoidia bacterium
CCCCCATGTCGTTGCAGTCACCCGGAAGAAGACCTTTAAGGCTTGTCCCTTACTAAAGTCACCTCTTAACAACTATCAAAAATTGCCTATAAAAGGTGTAATAATCTTATACAAGGAAGACGTGCTGCTAAATCAGTATTGACCGAAAAAGGTTTTGTTATTTGCCCAGCAATAACGATAAGTAAGGCTTTAGTCTTCGTCGGAAATATTATGCAGATTGCGTAGACGCAGTAATATAATCAGAAAGAGGATAAAATTTTTCTACGAACAACCGCCTAGGCACCGGTTCTCTATTGTGCTGAGACCAGATTGAGACCCTAATCTAGATTTTCTTCAGGTCCTCTTCAATGAGCTTCAGCTTATCATCGGTGATGGCACCCCGGGAGAAGGGCTGAATCTGTTTCAGGGTCATGCCCATCGCCATTTGCAGTTGAGGATTGCCGGAGAAGCCAGGGAAATGTTTCTCAAGTAAAGCTTTTGCCTTCGGGTCGGCAAGTAGGTCCTTGAGGCTCGAATTGATTGTAACTGCCATGCTTTTCCCTCCTTTGTGTTTTTGCGGTGCACCGCTATCATATTATGGAAGTGCTGTTGTGTCAAGTATCTGTAAGCGTCCATAAACTTTTTGGAGTAGACACATACAACAATTGAACGCCGCAGCCTCGCAACTGCTTCGCTCTTCTCAATGACAGAGAAGAGAGGAAGAGCTTTCTCCGGCGGAGAAGACGGCTATAGTAGGCTTGTTGGCGCTGCTTTCAGTGGCAGTGGCTATATGAATGATAAGGCGGCGAGGTAAAGGTCCAGAGTGTACCTAAGCGTAAAATTGCACATTAGCCTGTTTTGTTACCTCGTTACACAAACTGAGAATGTTGTATTGTGACCATGCCACATTAAACACGCACCCTAAACGGCAAAAGTTGTGTGTTGTTGCGCCCCCATAATCCAGATTAAGGTCCTGGACCACATCATAATAGGCGAGAATAGATACTTCAGTTTTGCCGATGCCGGGCTGATTAAGGAATATAACTCGGACTTTTTAAGCCTTAAAGAGGGAAAAAGAGCTTAAGCCAGAGAGGAATTGAATTTATTACTTAGCGCTTAAAGGCGACTAGAAAAGTGCACAATCCGTCACATTGTTGGATACATTCATGATTAAGATGCGCGTCTCAATACCCTCCCACAGGGAATAGAGACGTAATGCCTCTAGAGCTAGCTTTACCTACCACTGCACGAACATGGGGATGTTTGTTCCGCTGTAGGTATACCTATACTGAAGCAAAAGGCTATGCTTTATCAACGGCATAGCCGTAATATCGTAGTACTTAATGGCTTTGAGCCAACATAAAATAGTATAGAAGAAAGGCAGGCTCCTAGAATGGAGCCTGCCTTTATATTGTATTGTCAGTCTGTATTGGCCTATTTCTAACTGTGAGCTCTGCGTCTGACCAGGTAAATACCACCAGCAGCAATAACCACAGCTAGCGCAATCCAAGGAGCTATTAAGACGATCTTATTTATGGGATAAGCCTCACCACCCACAGTAACAGGAACAGGCGTCCAATCCTTGGTTGCCTGTGCCGAAACCAGGGGAGCTCCCGTTGCGTCAATGGCGGTTGCCTGAATAGTGTCTGTGCCAACGCCACCATCTCCCGTATAGGTGAAACTAGCCTGCCCGTTAACATCGGTGGTGCTGTTTCCACCTTCACCGGCATTTGGTCCGGCGGTGACAAGGAAATTAATCTGTATATCTTGTTGTGGAACTCCAGCCAGCTTGTAAGTGGTCGTAACGATGTGCTGAGTACCCCACGGGTTTGTATCAAAGAGCGGAGTTAATGACAACGCTGGCGGGGCTGCCTTTTCCAGAGTAAGCATCGCCCAGGCAGTGGCGAGATTCTGCCCCCACCAATAGTCAGCTGGCCAGCTGTCATCCGGGTTCTGGGTGTTCACAATCATGGTAGACATCTCGTCATACCAGTCTGTTTCTGGCGTAAGATCGCCGTCAACGTCGATGAGCTTTATGCCCAGAGATTGGAAACCCTTCATTGTAGTGAAACAGGTTTGGTAGGAGTTCCGCCATCCGGGGTCGTAATTAGCATCATTCCAGTGCCGTGCAATATAGGCAACAGCTCTCTGGACTCTTGGTGTTGCTTGTGTATCGCCAACCAGAGCCATCTGGGCCAGCAGGTGACCTGTCTTGAGGATGTTCACCCAGTACCCTGGAGCCGAATAACCAGAGCCACCATCGTCAGGACCCCCGCTTGTCTGAATGTAGTTTATCCAAGCATTAAGTTCAGTACGGACAAAACCGGGAATAGTGAGATCGAATCCATACGGGGGCGAGGCTTCAGCATAAGACAAACCCAGCGTGACGTATCCTGAGACTGAGTTATCACCCCCAGAACCATTTGGCTGATAGGTCCAACCACCAGAACCCTCATTCTGAGCGAAGGCGATGAAGTCAACCATATCCTGGGCTACATCCTTATATGGCCGTCCGATGACATTCACGGGACCAGTCGTGGTAAGGGTATCTGGAGCACCACTAGCGGAAACCGCCATCGTAGCTATCCCGCATTCATACATCGGTTCCCCATAATTCCATGCCCCGATACCAATGCCGTTGCCGTTGGTATCCGGATCACCTGCAGGCTGTGGGCCGATAGCATATACTATGGCCTTGCTGAAGATATAGTCTAAGCCTTTCTGCACATTGGCGGCATAAATATAGCTTGGATCCAATGGAGACTTACCCATGAACATAGCATGAGTCTCGAACTTTAGCACCGCCAGTCCGGTCGGACCAACTAAACTATCCCAGGAACCATCGGTTAGTTGCTGGCTCGCTAGCCAGGGCAGACCTGCATCGATGGACTCCTGAATCTCTTGCGGCGTTGCCGCCATTGCGGGAGACGCTATCAATGCTGTGCCAAGAATAAGTACTAGATATATGGTCATTAGCCTGGATAACAACTTCTTCATCATTTTCTCTCCTTTTTTTGAAAAGACCTTGTATTTACATAGACTGCGTCCGATATCTGGTGGAAATCAAATTTACCCATATTCTATGAACTCCTACCATCTAAGTCAAGTCCTTGTACTCGTTCAGTACATTAGTGACACCTTACCTCATTACCTTAATCCAGCAGCAAGTAAGTGATTCAAATAACGTGACATGATTACTATTTGTGGCTCAAGGTAACAGAAAGCCAGATTGTTTGCTTAACTCCCTCGAACTCCCTAGGGTGGGCAGACAATTACTAAGCCATTTCAGGAATGCTTTGAATCTTAGCTCTTTGCTCTTCGGCGTTTTCTGAGCCAGATTACCAAAAGAGGAACTGAATTTATCCCTTTGGAGATAACACAGTCCGGTTCTATCAGGTTATGATGGGGGACTGATGTTCCTGGAACGGATGCGTTCTCAGGACTAACGAGAAAAGGAAGGGATACTTCGATTTCAAGTGCTGAACGTAGTCTAGCCATTCACTGGCCAGGTGGTCATATAGTCTTTGGATATCACCAGCAATGTGCTCCAGGTCCTTACCAGGAAGACCAGTAAGCGATGGTCTTGCCTCAAGCTCTTCATCCAGGTGGGTAACTGCCCAGAGCAGGTCGGTAAAACGGTCATGTTCCAGCAAGCTGGGATTCTCGAGCAGCGTCAGTAGAAACTCTCGCTTCTGCGCCAGGAAGGCTTTGAGCCCGCCGAGGTCTATATTTCGGCAGTCAACCTCAACTCTGAGGTGGTGTGCAAAGTCGACAGCTTTTTGGAAATCTTTCTTTGTCCAGCTCTCAGTAATGTTCAGGTGCCTGGAAATCTCCAGTCGGTTATCGAAATGTTTGAGGAGGTCTTGAAGGAGGCGGTTGCCCAGTTCGCTGAAAAAAGCTCCCACCACCATATTGAGTTTCTCCAGTTTAGCTTGCGTCTCTCGGCGGGTCAGGAGACGCTCGATGATAACCACCACTAATAGAACCTCGAGGGGCAGAAAGGCAAGGTCACCGACCAAATAGATAAATATATGGTGAATATCACGAAAAATGAGGTAATCAATGAAATATGCAATTGCGGAAAGCGCCACCAATGCAATAACTAAGTAGATAACAAATGAGAAACGCCTTCGCATGTTAATTACCAGCACTTCGAGTAGTAAATGTGTACAACATAGTCTAGTTTTACTTGAATATTATAGTGATATAGTCGCCATCGGGCAATAGGAGGGGTTTGAGGATGTCTAATACGTCCGAAGAGAGAGAGGACCTGTCGGTGTGTTACAATCCATTCGCGTGAACTATTCGCAAAGCGTTCTGCTCTATCAAGATAAGCCTAAATATGGGCTTCTTTTGAAGCTTGTTCTGATAATACCCGTGATATTACTGGCGTCGAGCATTTATTTATGGTCCACGGGTGACGCTCTCGGTAGTCTAATCTTACTAACTGAGGCTTTCATAATTGGATTGATATTGTGGTTTGTGTTACCTCGCGAATATCAGGTGTACGAAAATCATTTACGCATAGTGCTGGGTGGACCATTCTCAGTCAAAGTTGGATTTCAGAACATAGAGGCAATAAGAATCACAAGCAGGTTGTCTTTCACTGTCAATTTTACCACCACGATAACCAGGAGTTATGTAGAAATAGCGATAAAGAAGGGAATGAGCATCGCGATCACCCCC
>JBGPRV010000117.1:0-4663 GCA_041489785.1 Dehalococcoidia bacterium
AATTTCCTGCTCCAGAGCCTGAGCCAGAAGCCCTTCTGCTTTGAGGCGAAATTCCTTACCGTCTCGGTTTTTCGCTTTGACCTTCACTGTTACCGCTCTTTTTATTTCCCCAAAGTAGCCGGGTATGGATAAGCAGCCTTCTTGAACTATTCGCTCACCTTCCCTTTTTACTATTTCAGGGTTAATTAGAGTGATAAGTTCCTGTTCCGGCAGCTCGATGACGGCTATGCGGAGCAATCTTCCTACCTGCGTGGCAGCAAGACCGGCTCTGTTTGGGTCAGCGCGTAACGTATCAATCATGTCATCGATTAACTTCCGAATGGAGGCATCTATCCTGGTTACTCTTTTGGCCTTTTGCCGCAACAGGGGGTCCGGCAAAGTGCGAATCTGTAAAACTGCCATGCTTCCTCTGAAAATGCGCCTGGATTTTTATTCCACACTGATTATACCACTGCTTGCTGGCGAGAATCACCTTAGATATTCGAGATTGATTCGTGTTGGGATACAGGGAAAGACAATTGACCTTGGTCGGGGCTGAGATGTAAAATCAGCCTGAAAGTAATCTATGAAAGGGGAGACAAATGGCAAATCAAGACGCTGTTCAACTGGATATCGAAGATAGTATTGCCACAGTGCTGCTGAACCGACCGAAGGCATTAAATGCCTTTAATCATGAGGTCTTATTGGGGCTTCAACAAATAGCGCAGGCTATCAAGGAAAAACCTGCGGTCAGGGTTGTTATCATGACTGGTGCCGGTGATAAGGCATTCAGCGCGGGGCTGGACTTGAAGATGGTAGCCTCCGGGAGCGGTCCAATGGACATTTTCCCCAGTTACCGGCAGGGCTATGATTCCCTATACAGCTTGAAAATGATATTTACCATGTACGAAGAGCTGGCCGTACCGGTTATCGCTGCCATAAACGGGTACTGTTTAGGGGCAGCCTTTGAACTCATTCTTTGCTGTGATATACGCCTGGCTTGTGATACTGCCGTGTTCGGGCTTCCTGAGATTCAGTTGGGAGTTATCCCGGACCTAGGAAGCACGCAGCGGTTACCCCGGATAGTGGGACCGGGCATAGCCAAGGAGCTGATTATTACCGGACGAAGAATTGATGCTGCCGAAGCGCTCCGGGTCAGGCTGGTAGATCATGTGTACCCCAAAGACCAGCTAATGGTTGAAGCCAAGAAGCTGGCCGAAGAAATAGCTAGAATCAATCCCCACCTTATTCAGGGTGCCAAAAGAGCGGTCAATCTTACCACGTCGACCCCGCTCGACGTAGGGCTGCGCATGGAAACCGACGTATGTCTGAGCTCAGGCAGTGGCGCCGGAATGGGTGAAGCCGCCCAACTGTTTACCAAGAAAGAGTAGCCAAACATGACTCGGGGATGGAGTTAGGCTGGTCAGAAATGTACAACAAGGCTGCGCTCGATAATGGATTGAGGGTTCTCACCAGCACTATGCCCCACAGCCGCTCAGTATGCCTTGCTATCTTTGTAGGCGCTGGCTCTTGCTACGAAAGTAAAGAGGAGGCGGGCATCTCCCACTTCGCCGAGCATTTGTTTTTTAAAGGCACAGAGCAGCGGCCTACAGCTAAAGCGATAAGTGAGGATATTGAAGGCGTTGGGGGCATAATCAATGCTGGCACAGACAAGGAAATAACTGTCTTCTGGTGTAAAGTCGCTAGCCCTCATTTCTCCATTGCCCTGGACGTGTTATCTGATCTCTTGCTCAATTCCCGCTTTGACAACAAAGATATTGAGCAGGAGCGCCATGTCATCATGGAGGAAATCAATATGAACCTGGACCTTCCTCAGCAAAGGGTAAGCATGCTCATAGATGAGCTGCTATGGCCTGAGCAGCCTCTGGGGCGCGAGGTCACCGGATACAAGGAAACTGTGTCTTCGATAACAAGAGAGCACTTATTAAACTACGTTGCTCGCAGATATATGCCCAATAACACTGTGCTCAGCATTGCTGGCAACATCCAGCATGAAGAGGCGATCGCTCAAATCGAGCCCCTGTTTAATAAATGGGCTGCCGGGGAGCTAATGACTGGCTACATAACTAATGACAAGCAAAGAGAAGCCAGGCTGCGTATCGAGCCCAAAGATATCGAGCAAGCGCATCTTTGCCTCGCCGTTCACGGCTATTCTCACTCCCACCCCCAACGTTTCACCATTGACTTGCTTAACACGGTGCTGGGCGGTGGAATGAGCAGCCGCCTATTTACAGAGATACGAGAGAATAGGGGACTAGCCTATGATATTCACAGTTATACCGAGCACTTCCTCGATTCAGGGTCATTTGGTATTTATGCTGGCATTGACCCCGCGAAGGTGGAGATTGCTCTCGCGGCTATTCTTGAAGAGGTGTCGAAGATTAAACAAGGGATTACCACTACTGAGCTTACCAGGGCTAAGGAATTGTCAAAAGGAAGATTATATTTGCGGTTTGAGGATAGCCAAAATGTCGCGTTATGGTACGGCGGCCAGGAAATATTAACGCGGCAAATCCTGGACATAGACGATGTTATTTCTATTGTGGATGCCATCACCGTAGTTGAGCTAAAAGAAGTGGCCGAGGAGATTCTAACCGATAGCGGGCTTAATTTAGCCGTAACAGGGCCGATTAAGGAAGAAGGATCTTCTCGAGATAGTCTGATCAAGGAAAAGCCTTTAAAGAAATTGCTTAAGATCTAATGCCGTAAAGGAAGAACCGCCCTGAGGCGGTTCTTCCAGTTCCTGATGAATTTAGTTGAATTCTAGCCACAGAGGCTACATCATGCCCTCGTATCCTCCTCCACCGGGCATCGCCGGCATCTTTTCCTTCTCAGGAATGTCAGTCACCAAAGACTCCGTGGTTAGAATCATGCAGGCAATGCTGGCAGCATTCTGCAGAGCACTTCTGGTGACCTTGAGCGGGTCAACAATGCCTCTCTCTATCATATTTACACCCAGTTCATCTTTGAGGGCATCGTAGCCTATGCCGGGTTTGCTTTCCTTCACGGCATTTATCACCACTGAGCCTTCTCTGCCGCTATTTGTAGCGATACACCTCAGAGGCTCTTCCAGGGCTCGTTTCAAGAGATTCACCCCTGTAGCCTCATCGCCTTCCACCTTAACCTTCTTCAAGGCGTGCAAGGCATTGAGCAGGGCAACACCACCACCAGGCAGGATACCCTCTTCCACAGCAGCTCGAGTAGCTGACAGGGCATCCTCTACGCGGTGTTTTTTCTCTTTGAGCTCTGTTTCCGTAGCCCCACCTACCTTAATCACTGCCACGCCGCCTGCTAATTTAGCCAGTCTTTCCTGTAATTTCTCCTTATCATAATCTGATGTGCTTATATCAATCTCGGACCTGATTTGTTTGATTCGAGCCTCAATCTCTTTTGTTTTACCCTTACCCTCAACAATGGTGGTATTATCCTTATCGGCAATCACTTTTCTGGCTTGCCCCAAATCTGCCACAGTCACCGAATCTAATTTTCTGCCAATTTCTTCAGATATAACCTCACCACCGGTAAGAACGGCTATATCCTGAAGCATGGCCTTTCTCCTGTCACCAAAGCCCGGTGCCTTTATCGCCAACGGAGATAGAGTGCCCCTTAATTTATTAACTACCAGTGTAGCCAGGGACTCACCTTCGATATCTTCAGCGATGATGACCAGATTCTTGGACACTTGAACAATCTTCTCCAAAGCCGGCAATATATCGTTTATGGCGGAAATTTTCTTATCAGTGATGAGGATATAGGGGTCTTCTAGTTCTGCCCTCATCTGTTCGGCGTTGGTGATGAAATAAGGGCTGATGTAGCCGCGATCGAACTTCATACCCTCAACAAATTCAGTCTCGAATTGCAGCCCTTTCCCTTCTTCGACGGTGATAACACCATCCTTGCCCACTTTTTCCATAACGTCAGCAATCAAGTTGCCAATTGCCTGGTCAATAGCCGATATAGCGGCTACCTGAGCTACCTGTTCTCTACCAGATACCGGTATGGACATTTTCTTGAGCTCCCCGACTATGGCTTCCACCCCTTTCTCAACCCCACGCTTTAGAGCCATGGAATCAGCGCCAGCGGCGATGTTCTTGAAGCCCTCACTAATAATAGCCTGAGCTATAATAGTGGATGTACTGGTACCATCGCCACATTGGTCGTTAGTTTTAGTGGCTGCTTGCTTTACTAGCTGCACCCCCATATTCTCAAACGGGTCAGGCAAATCTATTTCTTTGGCTATAGAAACGCCGTCGTTGAGAACCGAAGGAGCGCCCCATTTCTTGTCCAATGCTACAGGCCGCCCGCGTGGTCCCAGAGTCACCCTGATAGCATTAGTTAGAATGTCTACGCCATTCTTCAAGGCTTTCCTTGCTTCCTCGCCGAAAATAATTTGTTTTGCCATTCGCTTACCTCCTTTTCTTAAATCTTCTTGGCCAAGAGATCGCCTTCACGCATGATAATCAGCTCTTCGCCATCCAGCTTCAACTCAGCTCCAGCATATTTGGAGTAAATAACCTTGTCCCCCTTCTTCACATCCATGGCAATACGCTTGCCCTCTTCAGTCAACCTGCCTGGACCGACAGCAATAATTTTCCCCTCCTGGGGCTTCTCTTTGGCTGTATCCGGTAAGACTATCCCTCCTTTGCTTACTTCTTCCTGGGGT
>JBGPRV010000118.1:0-4613 GCA_041489785.1 Dehalococcoidia bacterium
CGAGTCCCGTGTTGAATTCGCTTTTCATCACTACGGGACACCATTCACTACATACCCCACAGCCAGTGCACTTCTCCCAATCAACATAAGTTGCCTTTTTGCGCAGCTTTACATTGAAGTTTCCCGCCTCACCATTAATGCTCTCTATCTCTGTGTAAGTAAGGAGAGAGACGTTCTGATGCGAGGCAACCTCCACCAATTTCGGAGAAAGAATGCACATGGAACAATCATTGGTGGGGAAAGTCTTATCAAGCTGAGCCATTACGCCCCCGATAGAAGGCGACTTTTCTACAAGGTAAACGTAATATCCGGATTCAGCGAGGTCCAAAGCTGCTTGAATCCCTCCTACACCCCCACCTATGACAAGAACCGCCCCTATTTTGCCGTTTCCACTTTGCTTTTCCATAATGACACCTTTATATTACAATCTCTGCAATGCCTCCTTAGCAAGCCCGGAAGGCTCTACCTCCACTCCTCGAGACCGCGAGTCAACAATTGCACTCACCATCTCATGGCGTAATCTCTGACAGAAGACATCGATTTCCTTTATCTTGGCAACAAAAGACGGGGCAACATATCCTTCTCTAACTGCTATGCTTCTTAGAGCCTTCATGATATCGGCAAAATCAACATTCTGAGGACAGTGTCCCTGACAGTTATAGCACTGGATGCAGAACCAGATAGTGTCTGAAGAAAGGACTTCTTTCCTCATCCCCAAAAGCACCATACGGATTATCCGGCGGGGATTGAATTTCTGATCGATATCAGCAACAGGGCAACTTGCAGTGCAGAGACCACAGGCAAAACAAAGCTTAATATTTTCTCCGCCTGGCTCATGGGCAACATCGTACTTGAACTTGGTATCCAGTTCATTCAAAGCTACAGTCATTTTCGCCTCCTTAATTCCCACTCGGGAAAGGAATCTTATAATAATCCAGCAGCTTTCAGTATCTCGGGAACTTTTTCCTCCCGTCCGATAAACATGATGTGCACTCCATCACAGACTTTCTCTTCTTTTATTTGCTTTATCATCCGGGCAGCTATTTCTATTCCCTTGGCAACCCCTGTTCCCTTCGGAGCTTGAGCCAGCTCGTCAATTAGATGTTGAGGGATAAAAATACCCGGGACGTTCTCATTCATGTACGCAGCCATCTTTGCGCCGATAACAGGTACTATGCCGGCAAGGATTTTAACTTTCCCATCTATATTGCGAACGAATTTTGTAAATCTCTTTAATTCATCAAGTTCATAAACCGCCTGTGTCTGAATGAAGCTAACCCCCGCCTTGAGCTTCTTCTCAACCTTGATAAGCTGCGGCTCGAGGGGATCGGCTGAAGGAGTAGCTGTTGTTCCAATACAGAAGTCAATGCCTCCATCAAGCTCATTACCGACCATATCCTTGCCGGAGTTCAAGGTGTGAACAAGGTGGATGAGCTGCACCGAATCGAGGTCGAACACTTGCTTGGCTTCCTTATGGTCACCGACATCAATGGAATCACCGGTAAGGCAAAGAACATTACTTATTCCCCGGGAGTAAGCGAACAGGAGATCGGCTTGAATTGCCAGACGGTTCCTGTCTCGGCAAGTTACTTGAAATACTGGCTCGCCACCATGTTCTTTAATCAAGAGGCAAATTCCCAAGGAGGGATAACGCATCACGGAGCTTTGATTATCAGTCACATTTAGACCATCCACCTTATCCTTGAGAAGCCCAATATGCTCTATGGCCTTTGACACGTTGGAGCCTTTCACTGGCCCCACCTCGGCTGTTACAACGAAGCCTTTTGTTTTAAGAATTTCCCTAAAAGGTTTTGCCATCCTTCACCCCCTTAAGCTTTTACCGCCTGGACTTTGCCGGGTCTTTTCACCGCCCGAGCATTCTTCGGCGCGTAGTATTTCCGCATCAGGTCAAGTCTACCTTGCTTTTCCAGCCTGCGATAAATCAGAACCCAGGCACAATCCTTCTCCGGGTCTATCTCGCACTTTCCTCCCTTTCTCGTACCACCACAGGGACCATTAAGAAGCCCCTTGGCACAACGAACTATAGGGCAAACACCTCCCGTTCGATCTAGAAAACAATCACCGCAGGCACCACACATTTCCACCCAAAGCCCTTCTTTTTCTGGCATCCCGATAAAGGTAGTGTTAACTCCCGGGAACACGGGCTTGTCCTCAAACATTTCAGCCATAGTTTGCACTCCTGACCCACAGGCTAAAGATATAACCGCTTCAACTTCGGCAACTTTATCTTTAATTTCTGCTACCATCTCTCTTTCACATTGTCTTTCCACTGTAGCCTCAAGGGCCACAATCTCATTCCCCTCTGCACTTCGAGCTAGTTTGAGTTGTGAAGCAAGTATCGCCACCTCTTTCTCTCCACCAGCCCAACAGACAGTAACACAGGTCCCACAACCCGCCACAAGCACTTTCTTGTAGGGGGCAATTAACTGCTTGATCTCTTCCATAGGTTTTCGTTCAGCGATTATCATCTTACCTCCCGGACTCTTTTATTATCCTGGTTATCTCATTTACTGCTCTAACAAACTTGTGGGGCGCATTGGGACTAAGGTTGAACATCGCAACAGGTCTGCCATCTACCTTAACCTCTTTCAACAGCATATTGCAGTATTTCACCCTTTCTTTTGCTCTTGTGTTTCCGGTGATGTGATGGCAAGCACCATCTTCACATCCCATCACCAGTACTGCTGCGGCGCCCTTCTCAAAAGCTTTCAGGATATGAAACACATCCACTTGACCAGCACAGGGAACCCGGATTATCCGCAAATTCTCCGGGTAATGAAGCCTTAATTTTCCGGCTAAATCAGCAGCAGGATAGGCAGAATGTTCACAACAAAAAGCTACATTGCGCCCATTCAATGATTCTCCTACGGCTTCAATCTGGGCCAGAATCTCCTCATCTCTATAACCTTGAAATCTTATGGCCTTAGCCGGACATATAGCGGCACAAATGCCGCAAGCATAGCAGGCGAGGTCTGAAATTCCAGCCACCTCCTTACTATTATCTGCTCGAACTAATTGGATAGCGCCATGCGGACAGACACGAATGCAAGTAAGGCATGCCACACACTTTTGAGGATCAGCCTTTACTCTCTCCACATCCACCAGAATTTTCCCCGAAGACAAGAGTCCATGGACGTTCATGACCACGCTGGAAATATCTGTCAACACCCGCCCAAGGTCTAAGTCGCCCCGACAGCCCCCGATAAAGAATATCCCCTTCTTCTCCGAGGTAACGGGATAGAGGTGCACATTTTCATCCTGGAAAAAGCCTCTGGAGTCTCTCCTGACGTTTAGCAAGGAACTCAAGTTTTCAGTTCCTTCGACAGGGAGATAAAGCTCCTCAGCAACCAGAACGTCACAGGCAAGGATTACATCTTCCCCGAGAAAAACATCTTTAGCCTCGATTTTCACCCGTCCATTCTCCACAGTAATCCCCGGCGGGACCTCAGCCTTCAAGAACATCACCCCGCAGTCTCTCGCCTCCTGGTAAAGTTTTTCCATTCCTTCACTATCCACTTTGACGCTTTTGTAAAAGACGTAAACCTCGCTGCCCCATTTTTTCTTGGCTGCCAAAGCGTTATTCAGAGTAGCCAGTGTGGGAAAGCGAGAATTTTCATCATAAAAATCGAACATGAAACCTATAGTTTTTGGTTCTGTTTCCAGGCCCGAGTTCCCAAGCATATTGCAGAACTGCTCTTGTGACACAATGTTCAGGCCAGAGATTGCTTCGCCTTCGGCTCGCAACTTAAGCTCAGAATCTAAAGCAATCTCGGTTTGATACCCTGTGGCAATAACTATCGCCCCATACTTGCGGAAAATTTCCTCTCCCTCTTTTCTTATCCGCACACTGAAATCTCCTGTCTTCCCCCCTATCTCCGTTATCCGGGCAGAAGTGAGGACCTCAATGTTTTCATCTCCCTCTACTGCACTTATCATTGAACTTGGGTCAAAACCATAAAAGCTTTCCAGTTCTTCAGTCCCAGTCCCCAAAGCCGCCTCTTTTTTCAATAGGGTTGCCCGCAAGCCAACTCGGGAAAGCTGGAGAGCCGTGTTAATTGCCGAGAATCCGCCGCCGACCACGAGAACATCCCTGTTCACGGGCACCTCTCTCTTCTCCACCGGCTGGAGCAATCGAACTCTGTTTACCGCCATCTTTATCAGTTCCACAGCTTTCTCGGTAACATCCCCATCATGAGCCCAGGAGCATTGCTCTCTGATATTTGCCATAGAAAGGAGATGCCCGTTCAGTCCGGCCTTTTCCAATACTTCCCGAAAAATATGCTCCTTGAATTCAGGAGAGCAAGCAGCAACAACAACCCTCTCTACATTCTCTCCCCTGATACGGGAAATCATCTTTTTTCTGCCTTCTTCAAGACAAAGGTCGGAACTCAAGTTGATATAGGTGACACCGGGGAATTTCTCTACCTTTTTGACAACGGCGTCAAAATCAATATTTTTTAGAGCCCCTCCGCAATTGCAGAGAAAAACGCCTATTTTTGTTTCCATTCAATGTTTTCCTTGATGACCTCGCCTTTGGCTCGCAGATTCAGCTAGCACTTGCATTACCTTGGACGCTGATGCTATCCCATGAG
>JBGPRV010000119.1:0-4604 GCA_041489785.1 Dehalococcoidia bacterium
AGGGCCAGCACGCTTGCTATACACCCAGGAATTCTACCAAATAGTTAAACAAAAACTAGGGCCCGCTGGCATTATGTCAGTGCAGGCTGAACCTTCTGAATGGAAGAACTTAGATAATTTCACTGCTATTGCCAATACTTTAAGAAAGGTCTTCTCGAAAGCGCGCCCCTACCAGGTCCATGTGCCTTCCTTTCTGGGCTTATGGGGCTTTGTCGCGGCTTCTCAAAGTCTTGACCCCTTTGAGTTAACCCCCGAGGAAATTGACGCCAGAATTTCAGCAAGAGTATCAAAAAGGCTGAAAAGCTACGATGGTCTTACCCATCAAGCCATGTTTACTATCCCCAAGCATATTCGCCGGAAGTTAGCTACCAGCAAAAGAATCATCACCGATAAACAACCTATCTCCGCCTATTGACCCTCCCGCACAGATTACCCTACCGTCGTTCCCAACATTTTTTTGCGGATTTCCACTAACTCCCTTTAAGAAAGGAAAACCAGCACTGCGCCCTTCAGAAGTGCAGAGAAGAGAATGCCTCATGACGACGGTATGCAGCCTATCAACGTCTGCATCTTGGGCAGGGTTGTCCCGAGCCCCCGCCCGTAGGAATACCTGCTTTGGGGGCATCTGGCCAGCCCAGGATGTCCTCCATCCGCTGCCGTGTCTTTTCCGGTATGACCGGGATTTCAGGCTCCCCGACATCACTTCCCCTTAATACTCCGATTATCATTTCATAACCTCTGAATGACTGTTCCATTGCCCGCTGAACGGCCTCTTTCGCCTGTTCAGGCACCTCCTCGTAGAGTTCCGCCAGCACTTGCAGGTGTATGGAAGTCGCCTCCGTCACAAGCTCTGCCACCTCGGTTATATTTAAGCCTGTCTCCTCAGCAATCTGGGAAAGCTCCTGGCCAAATCTTGCCATGTCCTCAAACTGCTGTAGGGCATCCTCCACTGTCTCCATAGCCCCGAATCCGGCTTGAACCTTGACTCTGTTCAGCCTTCCGAACATGGCAGCCAGATTCATCTCAGCCGCCCGCACAGTGTCATTCCTGGCCAGAGCCACCAGGGCATTTTGCCGTCCTCTCTCCGACACCTCTCTCGCGTGTGCTATGGTTGCCTTTGCCTGGTCCAGCGCCTTATCCCAAACCCCGTCCAGTATCAAAAGATGCCTTGCCGTGGCCTCAGCCACCCGCGCTGTTACGTTTCCTGTATCCAGTCCTCTATTGCGTGCCCGCTCCATCCTGGCTAGCGCCATATTCAGGGCATAACCATATTTCTCCACAGCCAGGGCCAGATCCTGTGAACGTCCTTCTTCAACCAGTGCTTCTATCTCTCCCATTCGCCGTTCGGCGAAGCTCAGGGCTCGTTCTGCCTTAGCAACATCGTCTCCTGGCAATATCATTATCACTTGCTCGGTAGCCAGTTTTACCGGATAGAGGGCATCACCGGGTAGACTATCCTGTGCGGCGTAGGCGGTGCCCCCGCCCGTGGCAGAGAGAGCTAACACAATTACCAGAATGACACTTGCCATGCTAAACCTCCTTATATAAGATATCGGCTTTACCCGACTCTTATAACGAGACCATGGCCATTTCGTTACAGCCTGCCTACCATGAATCTGGTCCGTAAGCTGGACCCCAGCCCGCACCTTGCATAGCCAAGCAGGGCCGCTCAGACGTGGCTAGGCTCCTCAATTCTCTGGCCTTTTTGCCTCTTCCTCGGCAGAACCCGCCTCTTCTTCCTCTCTTGTCGTAAGATACAGATGGCTTGTGCTTGATTTCACCCGTGCCACTACCTTCCCGCCACAATGAGGGCAATCCAACTCCTCACCTTGTCTGGCAGTAAAAGCGATGCTGACAATTCCTACTACCACCAGCGCTATCCCTACGCCCATTACCACCCACCAGACTCTTTCTCCGAAGTCAGGCCTCCTTAGAAAAAGGCCCATGACTATTAGCGCAGCACCCAGAACCACCCACACCAGCACCGTCAGAATATCGTACCTTTTATAAGTCATTCTCCCACCTCCTATCCTAATATTGTAAACTAGAGTAGCACCTATCGCCGACGTTGTCTAGCCCTTGTCGGCTTCTCCCAAGGCTTAGGCACAGGACCATGATTGGCATATAATCAAGTATTCCTCCAACAACCGTAGCCGATTTCCTCGATTCTAGACGATGGCTTCAAAGGTCAAAACTTTTACTATCTGGGGGTCGAGCTATATCAGCTTTTAACGGAGGCGGTTTCTCGGCGGACCAGTTTCATGGCGTCCGATGGGCAGACATAACGGCAGATGCCACAGCCGATGCATCGATTGAAATCGCGTACCGCCAAAGCGCCATCCATTTTCAAGGCTCCCATCCAGCAGCGGTCGATGCAGGCGCCGCAGCCGACACAGGCATCGTCGTCTATGTTTATGACCCAGTTGGCGATAACGAACTGGCTGGGTAGCGGAGAACGTTTAGCTCCTCTAAGCAAGAAGCAGTGACAGCCGCAGCAGTTGCACAGCAGGTCGATGTATCTGTCCTGGCTGTTGGCATAGTTATGTACCAGTCCGGCTTTCTCCGCCTCGTCAATTCTCTGTCGAGCTTCCTCTTTGGAAATGAGGTTAACGAAGCCATAACTCTGAGCAAACTGTGCCGATGGACCGAAAATCATACAAAGGTTGTCTTTCGGTTTATCACAAGGTCTATCAAGTAGATCGCCCTGGTGGCGGCAGACGCAGGTTCCAGCAGCGATATACTCAGTTTTATCAATAAGTTTCATTACTTCGTCATAAGGCAAGACAGTAGTCTTACCGTGGATTTCCTGTTTTATAACAATTGTTCTAGCTTTGGGCTTTTCAATGGTGGCAGGTATCGGGGCAGGAGGTGGCATGTTTTTCACCGCCTTGCCATAGCTTTTGAAAAGCTGTGCCAGACGCTTGGTACGTTCGTCCGTACGGCCATGCATGAACTGCAATTCGATGATACCCGGGACAAGCGGCATGAGCTCATACAATCGGTTACCAGCTTTTTCTTTGACCCTCACCAGGCCTCGGTCTGCCATTTCATCGAGTTGCTTACTTAATACGGCAACATCAGACGTTTTCATTTTGGCAGCAAGTTCTTCGGCAGATACGGGATCAACGGGCATGTTTGAGGCAATCTCTGCTTGCTTCGGCGTAAAAATCTCTTCAGCCAGAACATAGAACTCATCGCAGGGTATTGAGGGATATGTCGAACTGCGGGCATTAAGTGCCTCAGCCAGTTTGTTGTAGACCTCCCGTGTCATTGCTTCCTCCTTGATTTGATATTTGGTGCTCGTACAAATTGAGCGCAATATCACCTGTGTAATTATATATCACATAGAAAGGCGAAACAAAATATTGTGCTTCAGGCGGGACTACCTGTGAAAGCCTGGATAACCCCCGACTGAGGACATCATTCTACTTTCTTGTGCTGTCTATCGTATATCATGACTTTTATTACGCCTTTAGCCAGGACTTGTTTAATACCGGACAGATTGCGGAACAGCATAAAAATGCCGATAGCTAATACATAACGTACTAGCATCAGCGAGCCTTCAAACAACCAGATAAACAGGGGCAACAGAGCAAATCCAACGACCACCAGCGCTATTCCTATGAGTATGGCCGCCGAAAACTTACGGGTAGTAAAGAACGGAATAGCTACTATTACCAACGTAACAAGCATTGACAGAGGGGCTAGCACGAGAAAGATACCTATAACGGTGGCTGAACCTTTGCCACCCCGGAAACCTGCAAACACAGGGAAATTATGTCCCACCAGAGCCGCAAAACCAGCTCCAAAGACCCACAGTTCCGAAATGTTTAAAGTCTGGGCAATGAGTATAGCCCCTGCCCCCTTCGCGATATCAATGAGACCGACAAAAATGCCTTCATAAGTACCAATTTCACGCATAACGTTAGCGGCACCCATGTTACGTGAACCGACGGTCCGAATATCTATGCCTTTCCTTGTGCGAGACACGATGTAGGCTGTAGGAATGGAGCCTAAAAGATACCCGATGACTGTGCTTAGAATACCTAGTGGCATGTCCTCACCCTAAAAGATGCCTTACGCTCTGTTCATGGTGATACAGCATCCCCGGACTCCGTGAAATGAATTTTTAGTCAAGCTAAATCCGCTGTATTCTCCGCCATTTTTATCGCTGCTAGGTGGCAGACTGTCTGTCTCCAAGCACGCTGACAATAATGAGACCAGGCCCAGTGTGCGTGCCGATAACCGGGCTTGTACGCGAGAGGTAAATAGGAACTCGAGGATACTTTGAGTGCAGCCTCTGGACCAATCTGTTGGCCTCATCTGAGTCGGTAGCATACTCCACAGCTAACCCCTCAACGTTGCCAAAGCTTGTGGCAAAGTTGTACAGGTAGTCTATCGCTTTGGCTCGGGAGCGTTCCCGAGCTAAGGGATACACCTCGCCATCCTTCATGCCGATGATGGGGTTTACCTTGAGTAATGAACCAAGAAAGGCTTGCGCTTTGCCGATGCGCCCGCCGCGTTCCAGGTATTCAAGGGTATCAAAGGCAGCATGCATATCTACCCGGTGCATGGCGTGACGGGCCACATCCAGCACTTCATCA
>JBGPRV010000120.1:0-4546 GCA_041489785.1 Dehalococcoidia bacterium
CGAAGGGGCTAGGAGTGTTGCTGGGCCTTACCTGGCTACACTGGGGGCGAGTGCCAGTGTTGTTGGTTTGGTAGCTGGCATTGGCGAATTCGTGGGCTATGCTCTGCGCCTGGCCTCTGGCTATCTTGTCGATCGCACCAAGGCATATTGGCTTTTGACCTTTATCGGTTATGGACTGCTCCTGTCCATTCCCTTGCTGGCTTTCGCTGGCTATTGGCAACTTGCTGCCGTGCTTATCATTTTGGAACGGATGGGGAAAGCGATCAGAAGTCCAGCAAGAGATACCATGCTTTCTTATGCCGCAAAAGATGTGGGGAGGGGCTGGGGGTTTGCTGTTCACGAGGCATTGGACCAGGTTGGCGCTGTCATTGGTCCTATTGTCTTTTCCCTTGTTCTTCTTTCCCACGCTGACTATAGTAAAGGTTTTACCCTGTTATGGATACCCGCTTTGCTAACCATGGTTGTTCTGGCCATAGCCAGGAAGAAAGTCCCTTCACCGCAGAAACTTGAAGCACCCGGGGAAACAAGCGGGCAAAACATCCAAGGTAAACTCCCCAGAGTTTTCTGGCTCTACACTGTATTTACTTTACTTTCCGTGGCCGGATTTGCCAATTTTCAGTTAATTTCCTACCATCTCAAAGTCCAATCTATCATTCCGGATGCTCAAATCCCCATGATGTATGCCATTGCTATGGGCGTAGATGCCCTGGCAGCTCTTCTCGTGGGCAAAACATACGATAAAATTGGGCTTATATCGCTATTAGCAGTCCCTTTGTTGACCTTGCCTATTCCCTTCCTTGTCTTTTCCCATAGCTACAGCCTGGTGCTAATGGGCATAATATTATGGGGTGTGGTGATGGGGATTCAGGAAACGATTATGCGCGCCGCCATCGCCGACCTGACACCTGTGGAGAGAAGAGGATTTGCCTACGGAATCTTCAATACAGCGTATGGAGCTGGCTGGTTTTTGGGAGCTGCCCTGATGGGGCTGCTCTATGAGCTTTCTATCAACTACTTAATCCTGTTTGCCGTGGTCATGGAGCTAATCTCGATTCCGTTATTCTTTTCGGTTAGAAGAGCAACTTAGCTTTTTACCAGAGTGAAAACTGGAAGGGAATCTCCGGAATCTGAACAGGATTGAAAAAAGGCAGACTACTTAACGATCACCACATGTCATTGCGAGGCGTCCCGGGCGCAAGAGAGAGAACTCGCCGAAGCAATCTCTTGAGATTGCCACGCTTCGCTCGCAATGACGATTCGAGCTGCTAAACCACTTCAGGTAGCTTGAGGATAGGAGCCAAGTATCTTAATGAAAGTAGCCTCTCTTTGTAATTCTCTCATAGCTTCCTGGTAAACTTCGCCATCTAAGTGACCTTCGAAATCAGCATAAAAAACATATTCCCAGGGCTTAGTTCGGCTCGGTCTGGACTCCAATTTTGTTAAATTTATATTCCTGGTGGCGAAGATACCCAAAATCCTGTATAGAGAGCCAGGCTTATGTTCAGCGGCGAAAACGAGAGAGGTTTTGTTTTTCTGCGCAGGTTTAGCTTTGTACTTTGAGATAGCCACGAATTTGGTGTAGTTATTGACATTCGTCTCAATTTCCGGTGCCAGGATTTCCAGCCCATAAATATCAGCAGCTCTTTTGCTAGCTATGGCAGCACAGTTCCTCAATCCTTTCTCTTTTATCATTTTGGCACTGCCCGCGGTATCATAGCTAGGCATAATTTCAACTTTCAGTTTACCTAAAAATTCCTCACATTGAGCTAAGGCTTGAGGATGAGAGTAAATCGTTGCTATATTCGCCAATTTTTCTCCTGGCAAAGCCATAAGGCAATGGCTTACTTTGAGAATAACTTCAGCAAATATATTAAGAGGATACGCCAATAACAAATCGTAGGTCTCGTTAATACTGCCGGCTTGAGAGTTCTCCACGGGGACTACCCCAAATTCAACCTTATCCTGCGACACGAGTTCAAAAACCTCTTTCAGCCGGATACACGGCAAAAAGTCAATGTTCTTGCCAAAAAGCTTTGCCGCAGCATCCTCGCTGAAAGCGCCTCTTTCTCCCTGAAAAGCAACCTTGACCATAAACCTATTGCAAAGTATAGCCTAAACCCACTTTGAACTTCCACTGTGGCTTGATTAGCCTTTCCAATAGCGAGGGAAAAACATCATGATAACAGTGAATATCTCTAGCCTTCCTAACCACATAACAATGGCTAAAACGATCTTTCCTAGTACAGGAAGCCAAAAATAATTGAAGGCAGGTCCCACCGCGCCTAATCCAGGTCCACAATTTGCTTGACAAGTTGCTACTGCCGAGATTGCTGTTTCCACATCCAATCCTAAAAAACCGAGCACTATGGAAGCTACCATAAATACAAGGAAATAAAGAAAAACAAAAGAAATTATGTCTCGGATTATTCCCTCTGGGAGGGGTTTTTGGTTGTATTTCACCGGCATCACAGCTTTGGGGGAAAGAGCCTTCGTCATCATGATCCTGCTATGTCTCAGCAGGATTAAAGTCCGTATCACCTTTATTCCTCCCCCAGTAGAGCCACCGCAGGCTCCAATGAACATCAGAAGTAAAAGCACCATTCTGGCTCCAAAGTGCCAAGTGCCAAAATCGGCGGTGGAAAAGCCTGTGCCGGTCATGATTGAAATCGCCTGAAAGAGTCCGTATCTGTAGGAGCTAATACCCTGAGAAAGAATCAATAATATAGTAGCTAAGGCTAAGAAAATCACGTAAAGCCTGAATTCTTCATCCTTGAGTATTTTGAAGTTTCCCCTCCAAACATGATAATGGATTAGAAAATTTGTTCCCGCCGTAAACATAAAAGCCATGATGATATATTCAGCCAGGGGGTTAGCGTAACCTCCGATCCCAGCAGTGGTGGGGGTAAACCCGCAAGCAGGGAGGGTGCAGAAGGAGATGTTAATTGAGTCGAAGAGAGGAAGCCTGGCTACGAAATAAAGAAGAGCTATCTCAGCAGCAGTTAAGCCGACATAAATTGACCAGAGGGATCTGGCTGTGGTTCTGACTCTAGGTCTGAGCCTTTCTGGGAGAGGCATAGAATACTCACGCCCAATAAGCTGAGAGCCTCCCACCTCTAACTTTGGTAACACGGCAATAAATAGTGTTATCACTCCCATGCCGCCCAGCCATGCGGTAAGGCTGCGCCATAGAAGAGCACTATTAGGGAGTACCTCCACTTTCTCCAGTATGGAGGCGCCAGTAGTAGTAAATCCAGACACCGATTCAAAAAATGCATCCACAGGATGCAATCCCAGAAATAGGTAAGGAACCATCCCGAAGAGGGGGATAAGAAGCCAGGTAAAAGCAACTATGCTAAACCCGTCAGCGCGTTCTATTTCTTTATTTGTTTTGAATCCAAATTCAAGAATTAGCCCGATACCGAGAGTGAGCAGTAGCGCATACAAGTAAATGTGCCACTTCTCCTCGTCATAGTAAAGAGCGATTACCAGAGGAACGATGTAGGCTAAGGCGAAGTATTTTAGAAACGAGCCAACAGTATGTAAGGTTAATCTTACCCTTTGGCGAACCATTTATTCATGAAATCGGTCCCCCTTTTGGCAACTTCCCGATTCACGAGGAGAGTCAGCCAATCTTTAGGCCGTATCTCCTTATCCTCATCCAGATATCTTTCCCCCCTTTGTACCACGAGGACCTTTACACCGAGTGGGGTAGCTAGCCCAGAAACACTTCGCCCGACACATTTCATGCCCTCGTCAATCTCTATTTCGAAGATATCTGCCCTTTCGAAAGAGAGAAAGTCCTTCACATAAGGCTGTGAGATCAGGCGATAGATGTGCTTGGCTGCTACCATGTCTGGGTTAACTTGTAAATTAATCCCAGCCTGCCTGAAGGTTTCCATATGCTCTGCTTCATCTACAAGAGTAATCACCCTTTTTATCCCCATTTCCTTGGCCATCATACAAATCATTAAATTCTCCGAGTCATCGCCAGCCGCAGCCACAAAGGCATGGGCATTCCTGATTCTCGCCTCTTCGAGGGTGGACTTCTGGCCAGCATCTCCTGTGATCGCCATAACGTTAGAATTCTCTGCTATTGCAGTGCATTTGGCAGGATCCCGGTCTATAACCATTACTTCATTCCCTTCTTTGGCAAGGAGCTCCGCCAAATTCCTCCCTATATCACTTAAGCCTGCTATTACGATATACATTGCTTCTCTTCACTAGCGAGTTAGTTTTGACATACTTTCAATGAATCAGAGAACTAATGTGCTGAAAAAGGGAGTTTCAGATCAAGGAGCAAATAAACTTGAAGGTTGACTTAGAATACCAAGCACTCTTCATTCACATACCTTGCTATTCCACTGCGTTTAAGCATCGAGCGATTTTACCGCCCCCCTAACACGCTTGTCAAGTACTGAGTTTATATGGCGGCAATTTCTTTTTTTAACTCTTTTAGCCAGGTCAGTGATTTAAGCTCTCGTTGCAAAATATATCTTATATACTCGCACAGTACTCGCTCTAACTCCCAGGATAATTCCGGTTTTAC
>JBGPRV010000121.1:0-4400 GCA_041489785.1 Dehalococcoidia bacterium
GGGAGCGTTACATCATCTAGTATTACAGCCCCTTAGCTTTCATTTGCTGGGCGGGCCCTGCTTTCCTGAATTCGTTGCAGAAACCCCTTCCGTTGTTTCGTATTCGCGCCCGAAGGATTCCTCTCTCCTCGAACGCCAGACAGCTACAATTATGACTACAATCGCTGCCACCGCTACGCCGACGGTAACCGGTGTGAGTCCCCGCGGCACAATTTGACCGTCCACTACTACCACCATCAGTGCGGCAGCAAGGACCGAAACCAGGTTAATGACTTTAATCAACGGGTTCAAAGCTGGCCCGGCAGTGTCTTTAAGCGGGTCACCTACGGTATCGCCTATCACCGCTGCCTTGTGCGCCTCGGAGCCTTTGCCACCGTATAACCCGTCTTCAATGGACTTCTTGGCATTGTCCCAGGCATTCCCCGTATTTGCCATATATACTGCCAGGAGTTGCCCCACCAGTATCACCCCTGCCAGGAATCCTGCCAGCGCTTCCAGGCCAAGGAGTAAGCCTATGGCTATGGGTGAAAGGACAGCCAAAAGTGCCGGAGTGATCAACTCCCTCTGAGCCGCTCCAGTGCAAATAGAAACCACCCGGGCATAGTCCGGGTCAACTGTGCCTTCCCAGACTCCTTTAACATTGGCAAACTGGTAACGCACCTCATTTATAATCTCATGCGCCGCTCTACCCACAGCTCTAATGGTGAGAGAACTGAACAGAAACGGTATGGCACCCCCGATAAGGAAAGCAACGAAAACCTTCCACTGAATTAAGTCAATTGTTTTAAGCTGATAGTCGGCGTAGAAGGCAGCAAATAGAGCCACTGCCGCCAGGACTGCCGAAGCAATAGCAATACACTTGGTGATAGCCTTGGTAGTGTTGCCCACTGCATCCAGATCATTCAAAGTCTTGCGAGTCTCAGGTTCGAGCTTTGCCATTTCCCCGATGCCATTGGCATTATCAACCACGGGACCGAAGGTATCCATGGCAATATTGTTACCAGTCAAAGTAAGTAGACCAATGCCACAGAGGGCTACCCCATAGAATATGCAGAGTAAACTTGCTGGCATGCCTGATATCATGTCGAAACCGGGGATACCATTCCGCCACACGATTGCTGAGCCTAAGATGGCTAATGCAATAGCAATTATAGCCATAACAGTGCTCTCAAATCCCCAGCCAAACCCGGAGAGGATGACAGTAGCTGGTCCAGTTTTGGTTGATTTGGCGATTTCCTTTACTGGGGCATGTCTCTCTCCAGTGTAGTAATCGGCGATATAGTTTGTGGCTATGGCTAAGAATACACCTATCATTATCACCCAGAAGAAACGAAGGTCGTGGCAGTAAAAATGGGCAAAAAGGAAGGCAGATACACAAGTGATTGCCGCACCGAGCCAGTAAGCACGGTGTATAGCATCCATCGCATTCTCCCCCTTACCACGCCCAACCGTATAGGTGCTAATAATGGAACCCAGAACGCCGCAAGCCCGTATCAAAAGCGGCAAGATAATCCAGTAGAGGAAGCCGGTATAAATGGTGAGCAAAATCCCTAAGATTAAAGCAGCAACAATGGTAACTTCGTAAGACTCAAAGATATCGGCTGCCATTCCGGCACAGTCACCTACGTTATCACCAACCTGGTCAGCAATCACCGCGGCATTTCGGGGGTCATCCTCAGGGATACCCTTTTCTACCTTACCCACCAGGTCAGCCCCGACATCAGCAGCTTTGGTATAAATGCCACCACCAACACGCATAAACAGGGCAAGTAGCGTGCCGCCGAAACCAAAGCCTATTAGCACCAAGGGAGCATCCTTAAAGAAGATAATGAAGAGTACAGTGCCACCGAGAAGCCCCAGACCGTCGGTGAGCATGCCGGTTACGGTGCCGGTGCGATAGCCTATCTTGAGAGCCTTGGCAAAACTGCTGCGGGCAGCTTGTGCCACCCTGACATTGCCTCGCATCGCCATATTCATACCCAGGTAACCTACCAGGGCAGAGAATAGAGCACCTATTAGGAAGCCACCAGCCCGACCCAGACCGATAACCCAGTTGGGGTTGTATTTTGATGGAGAAAACCAGCCGGTGAAAAATACAAACACTGCTAAGACAAAGAAAATCACAAGTATAGTGCGGAACTGCCGCCTAAGATAAGCATTGCCGCCAGTGCGGATAGCCATGGATAGACGCTTCATTTTTTCCGTCCCCTCCGGCTCCCTCATGATCTGGCGGTTAAGAAAAGCGGCATAAAGTAAACCGCATATAGCCACTACTATGACAGCGATTAAAGCATACTTTTCAAAGGCAGTGGCAACGCCGGTACGGAAGACTTCAAACAGTGTTATATCCATTAGTTGAACCTCCTGGGATGAGCCATCCCTTGACCATCAACGGAATGAGGTGAGTTAATAACTTCGTTTTCAGTTACCACTTTTTTCGCCAGGCTCAATTGTATTTCCCTCGCTCGGGAACGCTCACCTCTCACCCGTGTAATGCACGCACTCTCAAAACTTGGATTATAAAGCATTCCACTTTAATTGTAAATCGTCAGGGAAAATAGGTTCAGTATACTCTTGGTTGATACCTCGTGGTAGAATAGGAGTATGCTGTTGTGGAAACTATTCAAAGAATAAGATGAGGTGCTAAATGGAGACTAACATAATCTACTGTGGCGATTGCCTGTCAAAGCTAAAAGATATACCAAGTGAAAGCATAGACCTAATCTACATAGACCCACCTTTCAGTTCTAATCGTGACTATGTAGCCTTCTGGAATGAACAAGAAAAGAGGCACTTTGAAGACAGATTTGAGAATGTTAGAGCTTATATTGACTATATGAAGCCTCGTGTAGAGCAATTGTATAGAGTATTAAAGCCAACTGGTAGTTTTTACTATCACTGCGACTATCACGCATCTCACTATATCAAGGTTATGCTAGACAGAGATGACCTCTTTGGATACAACAATTTTAGGAATGAGATTATTTGGCACTACCGGCGATGGACAGGCAAAGCCAAGAAATTCCAAAGGCTTCATGACACAATCTTGTTCTACACAAAAAGCGATGATTATACCTTCAATGAAATACTGATACCTTACACCGAAGGTTCAGTAGAAAGGAAGCTAGGAGGCGTCCTTCACAGGTTCAAGGATGACGAAGAGCCATTCTTAGTAAGCAATAAGTCGCTGCAATCAAAAGGTGTGCCTGCTAATGATGTGTTTATTATCCCTTTTGTTGCTCCATCTGCAAAAGAAAGGCTTGGCTATCCCACTCAAAAGCCATTGGCATTATTGGATAGAATAATTAAAGCCAGTAGCAACGAAGGCGATATTGTTTTGGATGCCTTTTGCGGTTGCGGAACTGCGCTAGTAGCAGCTCAGAGACAGAGAGAAAAGAGAAAATGGATTGGTATTGATATATCACCAACTGCCTGCCGAGTGATAGCAAAACGCCTCAAAGACGAATGCGGTGTGAAAGAAGGCATAGATTTTTGGATAAGAGACTTACCAAAGGCAGTTGAGGAATTACGGGCATATCCAGCATTTGAATTCCAGAATTGGGCGGTTAATGCGATTGGTGGTATCCCTAGTAGAACTAAAGTTAGAGATAAGGGCATAGACGGGAAACTATATCCAATTGAGGATATTAAAAAGGAAAAGGGGAAAGGTATAGACTTATTTGGAGATATAGACCGATATATTCCCGTTCAGGTTAAACGAACTGACCAAGTGGGTAGTCCAGACATTGAGAAATTTGAAACTGCTATGAAGAGAGACAAACGTGACAAAGGTATCTTCGTAGGCTTTTCCTTCAGCCGTGATGCTGAAGCTGAAATCCGACGTGCCGAAAGAGATGAAGGCTTAGAAATAGAGCCAATCACTGTAACTCAAATTATAGAACAACAATTGGACAAACAATTGAAATGAGAAAATCAACCATGATTATACTTAACTAGAAAATATGTGTTCTCTCCCAAAATCGTGGCCTAAATTGCCCGACCACTATGTAATTTTCTTATTTCCGTGCCGCCAGATTATTAAAGTATGCCCTCTAAGCCAGAAGCCATTGACAAACATTGACATTTAAGAGATAATCACCTTAATTAAATGGTTAAAATCAGATTACGCCGTATGGGGAGGAGAAACAGACCATTCTACCGAGTGGTAGTAGCCGATATTCGCTCTCCCCGTGATGGTAAATTTATCGATATTATCGGCCATTACAATCCTTTGACTGACCCCGCAACTATCAGCATTGATGAAGAAAAAGCTTTAAAGTGGCTTAGATATGGAGCTCAGCCTACAGATACGGTGCGCAGCTTGCTCGGCAAACTAGGCATTATGGATAAATTTAAGCCGACCTCAGGCCAAAACTAACTGTTAAGGAGGTGAAATGAAA
>JBGPRV010000122.1:0-4395 GCA_041489785.1 Dehalococcoidia bacterium
AAAAGGGTTTGTAGAAGCCCCCACGATAGCAACACTGCTGGGAGAAAAAAGGCGGCCTAGAGAAAATTCCTCAGGCATAAACGTCAGAATATTCCCTTACCACTTTCCTCAACTTCTTGTTTGCCAAGTATACTGCTTCTAACAACCTTCATCGTTGCTCCCGACTCTATCCTCAGAATTGCAGTATCTTCACTAAGACTTTCAATTTGCCCGTAAATTCCGCCAGCTATAATCACTTTATCTCCCGGTCTCAGTTCCTTCATCGTTTCCTCGTGTTGTTTTTGTTGCTTTTGCCTCGGCCTGATCATCAACAAATACATGACGGCAAAAATTACTACCAAAAAGATAACCATTCCATATTTGCTTAGAATTTCTGACATGTATCCTCCTTTAATTAATTATTTTTTTAACCTCGCCCCCAGCGACCAGGGACTTGTCCTCTCAATCTGGATTCTCGCCAATTGGCCCAGCCAGTCACCGTTATCTTCAAAGAATACCAGCTTATTGCTCCGGGTGCGCCCGAACCATTTCCCTCCCTTCTTGCCTTCTACCAGTATCTCCACTTCCTTACCCCGAAGTTGCGAGTTAATCTCGCTAGCTATAGCTGTTTGAAGCTCTTCAATCTTATTGAGCCTTTCTTTCTTAACTTCCGCAGGAATGTCATCTTGATATTCCCGCCAGGCAATGGTGCCCGGGCGAGGAGAATAAGCTGCCACGTGAACAATATCAAACCTCATTTCCGTGACCAGAGATAGACTGTGTGCAAATTGCTCCTCTGTTTCTCCAGGAAAGCCCACGATTATATCTGTGCTCAGGGATATTTGAGGGATCTTGCGGCGAATGGTGTGAACAAGCTCTCTATGTCGTTCTACGGTATACTCTCGTCTCATAGCCTTCAATATATCATCATCCCCTGATTGAACCGGCAATTCCAGATGCTCACAAACTTTGTTTAGAGAAGCCATAGCCTCAATGAGCTTCAGACTTATATCCTTGGGATGATTCGTCAGAAAGCGAATCCTGGCAAGGTCATCTATGCCACCTAATTCGTTCAGCAAATCAGCAAGGTCGGGATGCCCGGGCAAATCGTGTCCATAAGAATCAACATTCTGCCCCACCAGAGTTACCTCTTTTATGCCCCGTCTTACCAGCTCCTTCACTTCACAAACTATTTCCTCCAGAGGGCGACTCACCTCCCTTCCCCTCCTGTAGGGGACAATGCAATATGAGCAAAAATTATCACAGCCCTGGATGATGGGGATAAGAGCGCACGGCGAAGGAGCCATCCCAGCGACATTGCGAGGGTAGCGAAGCAATTTTTGCTCAATTGGTATGCCTTGTTTTTGTCCCCAGGCAATCAGCTCAGGGTAATCGCCGGGTTTAAATAGTAAATCAACGTGAGGAAATCGTTTCTGCAATTCCTGGGTGTGGGAATTGACCAAACATCCGGTAACAAGTATCTGGAGATTAGGATGGTCGTTTTTCAAGCCTTTCAATAAACTCAGGGTGCCTAAGACCTTATCCTCAGCACTTTGTCTTACCACACAGGTATTGAGAACCACTAAATCGGCATTGGCAAAAGAAGTCGCTGCCTGATAGCCAGCAGAATCTAAGTAGCCAGCTATTTGCTGGGATTCTGCCTTATTCATCTGGCAGCCGATGGTCCAAATAAAATAGCGTGGCATGATGATATTGCCTTCCCTTCAGCTTATATTTATTCGATGATTATATCATCCAGAAGTCGCTTCGGCACATGGTGCACACTCTTGCTATCACGCCAGTACTTGGTATCTCCGCTGGGTCCAATCGTTTCTATCACTACCTTTTCTTTGGGCTTGCCCAGAGCCAGGACAAGCAGTATTTCATATCGTGGCGGTATCTCTAAAGCTTTACGAAGTTCCTCTCTATCTACTGAAGCAATCATACAGCCGCCCAAATCCTTTTCAGTCGCCCCCAGCATGATACTCTGGGCGGCTATCCCGGCGTCGTAGTCGACAAACTGGCTTATCTCTGTGTCTCCCAGAATAATAATGTATGCCGCTGGTCTTTCCCCTTCACAAGGACCGGACCAATCAGGGAGATACCTACCCAAGACCAGATGTGGGAATATCAGCGAATTTCTCTGAGGCTCGCAGGAAAGGATATATTTAAGCGGTTGGGCATTTCTTGCCGATGCTGAGAGCCGGGCAAGGTCAACAAGTTCTTTCAAGGTCTCAAGTTTTATGTCAACTTCTTCATAAAACCGCCGGTAGCTCCTGTTCTTTAGTATTAAATCTCGTATCATCCTGACCTCTCCTTTCCTGTCATTGCGAGCCCCTGCCTCTTGTCATTCAGTTATTTTTAAAACTCCTGCCCCGTGGATTTTTCCTTCTTTGAGAAGCATTAAGGTTTCGTTGGCCTCTGCCAATTCAAATTCCTGGGTTTCCGGGACAATGGGAATTTGGGCAGCCAAGGGCAGAAACTCTTGAGCGTCCCTTCTGGTCACATTAGCCACGCTTTTCACTTCTTTTTCATACCAGAGGTGCTCGGTGTAGTCCAACTCTGGAATAGGCGTTGCCTTGCGAATGGCATTTATGACTACCCTTCCCCCCTTTTGCAAATTCCTTAAAGCTTCGCGCACCGGCTCTCCCACAGGCGTAAAGTCAATGGCGCAGTTGAGCTTTTCCGGAGGATTATCGCCCGTGGCACCAATCCAATCAGCTCCCAATTTCCTGGCTAAACCCTGATGTTCTTTCTGGTTAGGTCGGGTAAAGACGAAAACCTTGCCGTCGGGATATTTATACTTGGCAACCTGGATAGCAATATGGGCGGAGGCTCCAAAGCCATAAAGCCCAAGCACTCTGCCGTCTTCCATCCCGGAGAGTCTTAAGGCGCGGTAGCCAATGACCCCGGCACATAAAAGCGGAGCAGCTTTCACATCGGTAAACCTCTCGGGAATGGGATAGGCAAAGTCCTCTGATACTACGGTATATTGGGCATAGCCGCCATGGGCATCCTTCCCCGTCCACTTCGCTGTGTCACAAAGATTTTCCTCGCCTTTGAGACAAAAGGAACAACGACCACAAGCCCAGTTAATCCAGGCAATCCCCACTCTATCGCCTTTTTTGAATTTGCTTGCCCCCGGCCCCAAGCCTTCCACCCTGCCAACAATTTCGTGACCTAAAATCATGGGAAATCTGGAAGGAGAAACCCGGCCTTCAATTTCATCAAGCTCGGTGTGGCAGACCCCACAGGCAGAGACCTTGACCAAAATTTGACCTTTCCCGGGAACAGGTTGGGGCAAATCCACCAGCTTCAGAGGTTTTTCTTCGACCGAGGAGATTTGCTCCAGCACCATCGCTTTCATTGTTCCACCTTCCTTCCCCTTAGACAGTTTAATGTTTTGCTGCCTTTGTGTCATACCTGCAGTGCGCGCTAAATAGCTCCGATACTCCCTCATATCACAAAGATACTTTCATAAAGATTTTCCGAGATTTCGGCAAAGTTATCTCTATAAAGCTTCATCGTTTCGGGAAGATAGTCCAGTATGTCCTGCGCCGTTATTCCGTCCTCACCTTTATCTACAGCAGCAACATCGCCAGAAAACCCATGGATGAACACGCCCATCCTCACCGCATCCTCAAGAGCTAATCCCAGACCGTACATGGCGGCAATAGTCCCTGTCAGGACATCGCCGCTCCCGGCTGTAGCCATGCCGGAGTTGCCGCTTACGTTGATGAAAACAGTTCCGTCAGGATAGCCTATGAGAGAATGGGCTCCCTTCAAGATAATTATGGCGTTGAGTTCCCTTGTCGTGCGCTGCAAAACATCTATCTTGTTTTTATTTATCTCGCTTATCTCCATTTTGGTAATTCGGGACATCTCTCCCAGATGAGGCGTAAGTATCGTCGGCGCTTCCCTCTTTTTTATTTTTCCTAAGTCCTCAGCAATGGCAGTAATTCCATCGCCATCTATGAGCAGAGGTTTGTCGATTTTGGGGGTTAGCTTCCGCACCAGCTCCTGTGTCTCCCTGGCTAAAGAAAGACCGGGACCCAGGACAACCATGTCCACCGTTTGGGAAAATTCTAAAAGCTCATCCTTGTTTTCCAGTGCTATGCTTCCTGAAGACGTTTCTTTTTGAGGAACAAAGACAATCTCGCTTCCCTTGCTGGCTATGAATGGTGAAATAGATTTGGGTGTTGCCAGGTAGGAAAGTCCGCCCCCAGCTTTGAGGAAGGATAAAGCAGAGAAATATGGCGCACCAAGGTAACTTGAAGAGCCGGCAATAAAGAGAGCCTTTCCATAGCTGCCCTTGTGAGTATCTATGGCTCTTTCTGGAAGCTCTACGGGACTATTGATTGCCACCTTTATGGCGTGGGAATTATAGAGGGCAGGTGGGAAAGATATATGTGAAAC